>DATHNR010000394.1:0-7403 GCA_035485835.1 Puia sp. | reverse complement strand
GTATAAAATGATTGAATCTGTCAATATCAGTTGTAGCAATAGAATCAACGGGGGTTGAAGTTTGGCGTGATTTCCCGGTCCAAAATGTTTTATCTACACCGTTGGCACCGATGCGAAAAATTCCTGTGCCCAGATTTTTTATTAACTGTATAAAAGTAGTTTGATTAGCATTAAAATAATTGGTGTCTGTAATCGCCGTCATTTCAAAACTAAGTCCCAGATAATCTGAAGCAATGGTAAAAGAAGGATGCTCCGGATCAATTGTTACGTTGATTGGTACACCATGTGCCGGAGGAAGGGGCAGAAGATTTTGTTGGGTATTTGTTTTCTTACAACATACAAGGAATAATATTCCAAATACTGTAAGAATCATTTGTTGTGGCAGGATGTTTCGCATAAGCTCGTCATTTATGTGGCAAAATATATACCGGTTTGTCGATTGTGATGCCAGTGGATGTTATTCAATATTATTTTCCAATTCTGCAACTTGTACCTATCTGTAAACTTGTTGCCTTAGTTCCAAAATTTACCTGCATGAAGCCTGTGAATTGTTTTGTAGTAATGTGAAAGGTCATTGAAAAATAAGAGATGGGGAAAATACTGTAAGTGTTCTGCATGCTATAATCCGATTTAGGGTTTACGAGCATATTCAGTGAGAACTTCAATCCATATTGTGTCCCATATTGATTTCTCCAAAGAGACTCCGTATAAATTCCAATTGATCCTGTAAGATTATTTTTGAAGATGATATTAGCGGCGGTATCTACCAGGTTTTTTCTGAATTCATAATAATCACCAAATTCTTTTTGTATGGTAGTTTCGAAACCCAGATATCTCCATTCTAAATGACGCAATGTTTTCACACCATTTATACCGCCGGATATCCCATAACTTCCAAAAGAATATCTCCTGCCGGGGATATGATAAAATGTGTCGATGGGTTTATCTCCTCCACCCCATATTGCAGGCTGACCGGGTGTGTAATGCGAATTATAAAAATCAGACAACCCATATGTTCCAAGAGTAGCATTAGCACCATAGTATGCCTGAACATTACCCAGATTGTGACTCCTGTAAATACTTGCCTGTCCTGCACGTACCCAGTCCTGCCCCTGGTCATTAGCTGTTCCCGTTGAATATATCACACTTCCATAAAAAGCACTCTTTAGGGAATCTGACTTTAGTGGAATGGTATGATAAGGGATGGTTTGAGAATCCAGGGGGCTTAAATACATTCCCTGTCTGTGAGCAAGACAACCGCAAAATATCAATACAATTGAAAATGCAAAAAGCTGGTGTTGCTTCATGGTAGAAAAAAATATCAGGATTCAGAATATTTTCAAAATCACTTTTTCTTACACCCGCCAATATTAACGTCTATTTTCAGTGCGAAATAATTGTTTTTGTAGATGACCCCCCGAAGTAAGGAACTATGTCATATTCCAGGCCTAAATGAAAATAACCCGGATCGAATCCTATTCTTACCAGTCCGCCTGAATTTCGCAAATTAAATGCATGCATATTTTCTCATATTGGCTGCTTTTAGGTATTTGGGGAAAGGAAGCTTACGGGGTGATGACAGGTATAGCCTGAAATTGGCTGCAATATGTAATGTTAAAATAGATTCATTTTAATTACGGAACTTTAGCTGGTTAAGTAATTCATATAAATCATCATTCATAATATGTCAATGCAAAATTCCCGCAGGAAATTCTTAAAAAACAGTGTACTGGCATCTGCCGGTTTTTATATTGTTCCGCGTCATGTGCTGGGCAGGGGATTTATAGCTCCCAGCGATAAATTAACAATAGCCAGCGTCGGAGTTGGAGGAAAGGGAGCCGATGACATAGATCATTTTGATAAAAGCGGAAAAGCCAATATCGCTTTTTTATGTGATGTGGATGATGTAAGCGCAGCAGATACGCGCAAAAAATTCCCGCAGGCAAAATATTATAAGGATTACCGGGAGATGCTTTCAAAGGAAGCCAAAAGCATTGATGCCGTTTCTGTTTCGACTCCGGATCATATGCATGCAGTCGCTGCTATGGCCGCTATGCAATTACACAAACACGTGTATGTTCAAAAACCGCTGACGCATGATATATATGAAGCAAGAATGCTTACAGAAGCGGCTCACAAATACAAAGTAGTTACACAAATGGGAAACCAGGGTGCATCGGGAGATGGGGTAAGAAAACTGGTAGAATGGTACCAGGCGGGATTAATCGGAGATGTTACGACTGTATTTTGTTATACTGACAGACCCATCTGGCCTCAGGGGCTCAAACGACCGATGACTGCATCAAATATTCCATCCACACTTGACTATAATCTATGGCTGGGCACAGCACCTGAAAAGGTTTATTTTGATGGTATGCTTCCATTCAACTGGAGAGGATGGTGGGATTATGGAACGGGTGCTCTTGGCGATATGGCCTGCCATATCATGGCGCCCCCTTTTGCCGTCCTTGGATTAGGTTATCCTGTTTCAGCAGAATGCAGTGTTGCAACCCGGTATGTTGAAAACTGGCATGCAGAATATGCGCCTGACAGCGGGCCGATTTCTTCCCATATAACATTAATATTTGAAGGCAAAAATGGTAAACCAAATGTTGAATTGCATTGGATGGATGGAGGAATTCAGCCAACCCGGCCTGTTGAACTGGGATCCAACGAACTTATGGGAGACGGAGGAAACGGTGCAATATTTATCGGAACCAAGGGTAAAATGATGTGTGGTACCTATGGCGTGAATCCACAACTTCTGCCAACAAGTAAAACACAGGCTGATAAAACTCCGCAAACGATCATGCGGGTGCCAGGGGGAGATGAAGGACACTATGGAGCATGGATTGAAGCCTGCATGGCAGGATACGGTACAGAAAAAGCAAAAAACCTGAGTTCTAATTTTGACATCGCAGGTCCGCTTACTGAATCTGTTCTAATGGGTAATCTCGCAATCAGAAGCACCAGTATCCAAAAGAAAAATGGAAATGACGTCGAATATCCGGGTCGTAATATTAAATTAATATGGAACGGTCCCGACATGCGCATTACAAATTTTGATGAAGCGAATCAGTTTGTGAAACGTACATATAGATCGGGATGGAGTTTGGATATGTAAAATGAATGAGACCGATAAATCCTGTAAGTTTAAATCAGAAATGGATTCATAAATCCAGATTATTCTGATCGCAAACTCTCAACCGGATTTACAATGGCGGCTTTAATGGTTTGAAAGCTTGTCGTAACCATCGCTATTATAAATGCCATCGCGCCCGCCACAACAAACATCCACCAGCTCAAATTGATCCTGTAAGCGAAATCATCAAGCCATTTGTTCATTATCCAATAGGCAATCGGAGTGGCGATAAAAACGGATATTATTATTATGGAAACAAAACCTTTTGACAGCGTAGTAGCAATATCTTTTATGCTTGCTCCGAGCACTTTACGAATGCCTATTTCCTTTGTACGGTTTATTGCATTAATGGCTGAAAGACCAAACAAACCCATGCATGCAATGAAAATGGCAAAAAAACAGGAATACCGGATAGTTTTTTCCCATCTTATATCCGCCTCATACATTTTTGCAATGGTTTCATCCAGAAATGTGTATTCAAAAGGAAAGTCCGTGACACTCTTCCATTCCTTACCAATACCGGCAATTGCCTCGGACATGTGATCTGGCTTTATCTTAAACATGAAGATCATTTCGAAATTATTTCCAAGAACATGCTCCTCCGGCTCAATTTTTTTCGATAATGTTTCAAAATGATAGTCTTCGACAACTCCGATAATGGTAGCATTAATTGGTTCACAATATTCGCCCAGTTTTGCTTTATAACCCAGCATATTGAAAAGAGTTTCGTTCACAACTACCGGATGAATTTTTTTCGACGTATCAGATGAGTATGCACGGGAAAATGTTCTGCCCTGTAAAACTTTAATGCCCAGCATTTCAAAATACCCATAGTCAACAGAAAGTTCTTTTCTCCATTTTTGCTCTCCATTAAGTATGAATCCATTGGTATTATAAGATCCATCCAGCCCTCCATTCATTCCGGAAAACTGAAAAATATAAGAACTTGACTTTGCAAAATTTCCCAGAATTTCTTTTAAATGTGTGGTGAAATCACGATCCCAGGTGGGATTGGTTACCATTAATACCTGCTCTTTGTCAAACCCAAGATCTTTGCTGGCGATATAATGCATTTGCCTGTTAATGACGAATGCTGAAATCATTAGAACGACAGATGCAGTGTATTGAAGAACTACCAGGATTTTTGAAAAATTTGGATTCATTCTAAAGGTTCTTACATTCTTTAGAACAGAAACGGGTTTCATTTTTGAAATGATGAGAGCAGGGTAATAGCCTGCCAGTATACCTAACAATAAACTCAGACCTATAATTCCCGGAATAATGTCCTTCCATGCAATATCATTCCATCGCAAATCGGTCCCGATTATTTTATCAAATAAAGGGAGTAGCCAAATTGTTAAAAAAAGTCCGATGATTACAGATATTAAAACAAGAATCTGAGTTTCAACCCAAAACTGCAGAATAATAGATCTCCGGCTGGAACCCATTATTTTTCTGACGCCTACTTCCTGTGAACGGGCAGCAGCATTTGATATCACAAGCAAAACATAATTCAACGACGCTATCAAAAGGATAATAACTACGAGGCAAACCAGCTGGTATATATTTTTCTCATCCGTATAATGGCCCCAGGGACTGGATACATTATAGTGACAATCTTCGAGCGGACGCAAATACCATCTGTACTTTGTAAAATCCATTTCTTTCATGAATTTTCCGTATTCTGAAACAAATGGTTCAATAAAATAATTCTTTGCCCAGATGTTTAATTTATTTTCAAATGCAGTGGCCGAGACACCATCTTTCAACTCAAGGATTAATATATGTGAACTATGATTAAAACGTTCCCTGATATTAGTCTCGTAATCCGGATCAGCCTGCAGAGGTAATACAATATCATATTGAATGCTGGAATTGTCCGGCGCATTTTCCGCAATAGCCGCAACAGTAAACAATCGTGAACTGTCACTGATCAATTTTATGGTTTTGCCAATAGCTTCAGTATTACCAAAATATTTCCGGGCTGTATTTTCAGAAATGACCGCATTATTAACGGACATTCTTAATGCTTCCGCATTTCCTTTTATAATGCGGAAAGAAAAAGTCTTGAAGAAATTATCATCAGCATATAAAACGTCTGTGATTTTGTATACCCCTTTATTTAACCTGACAAAGCTTTTGTATGCATCCTGAAATCTCGTAATGCTTTTTACCTCAGGAAAATTTTGTTGAATATCCCTGCCAATTATTAAAGATGTTACCAAACCATTGTTTACATCATTGTTCTTCGTAAAGGAACTGAAAAGAGAACCGGGTGGCTTTTTATCGGTAGAACCCCACATATTGGTGCTTTCAAACCGGAACAGCCTGTCTCTATTTACGGGAAATGTATCATAAGATTGCTCCTTGCGGATATAAAAAAATAGCAGCAGACAGAATGCGACTGAAAAAGATAATCCGATAATATTAATTATGCTGAAAGTGCGGTATTTGAGCAGGTTTCGCCAGGCTATTTTTATATAATTTCTAAGCATGACCCTGTATTTGGTTACAAAAAGTTAAATGTTTTTATTGAATAAAATAACTAAATAAGCACCTAAACCAATTCCTTCCTAATTTTAATATCAAATCATTTGAAATCTGTGAAACTTCCGGTCTACCTCGACAACAATGCGACAACTCCCTGCGATCCGCGGGTGCTCGAGGTTATGCTGCCATGGTTTACTGAAAAATTCGGAAATGCGGCAAGTAACAGCCACCAATATGGATGGGAAGCCGCAGAAGCAGTAAAAATCGGTCGTGAACAGGTTGCTTCAATGATTGGAGCAGATTCCAATGAAATCATTTTTACATCAGGTGCAACCGAGAGCGATAACCTGGCATTAAAAGGTGCTTTTGAAATGTACAACACCAGGGGAAATCACATTATAACAGTTGCAACCGAACATAAAGCAGTGATAGATACCTGCCATCAGTTGGAAAAAAGAGGAGCCCGGATCAGTTATCTTAAAGTAAACAAGGAAGGCTTTATCAATTGCGAAGAACTGGAATCTGAGATTACAGACCAGACTATTTTAATAGCGGTAATGTATGCCAATAACGAAACCGGGGTCATTCAACCTATCCGCGAAATTGCCGCCATTACTAAAAAACACCATATCATTTTTTTCACAGACGCAACTCAGGCCATTGGGAAGTTGCCGGTTAATGTACAAGATGACGGAATCGATCTGATGGCTTTGAGCGCCCATAAAATTTACGGGCCCAAGGGTGTCGGAGCGCTCTATGTGCGGCGTAAAAATCCAAGGGTGCGGCTTATCGCCCAAATCGACGGGGGTAATCACGAAATGGGTATGAGAAGTGGCACGCTTAACGTACCAGGTATTGTAGGTCTGGGTAAAGCATGCGAAATTTCTCAGGCTATCCTGTCCGTTGAAAGCAATTCTATTGCGTCTTTAAGGGATTATCTGGAAACTTCTCTGCTCAAATTAAAAGGATGTTTTCGAAATGGTCCGGAAGTTAACAGGTTACCACAGGTTACTAATCTTCGCTTCACGAATTGCCGGGCAAGCGACCTGATGGTCCATATGAATAAAGATATCGCAGTATCTTCAGGCTCGGCCTGTAGTTCCGCGTCGCCGGAACCAAGCCATGTTTTGATTGCAATGGGACTAACGGAAGAAGAAGCTCGAAGTTCCATTCGTTTTAGCCTGGGTAGATTCACCATTAAAGAAGAATTGGATTATACAATTCATAAGATAAAGGAAGAAGTGGAACAGGAACGCAGTATTTTTATTTAACAGACCGGCTATTCATAATCGTACTTATTTTTATAACCACAGCAAAAGTTTTTTATGAAAATCTTTTACAGGAATTTTTTGCTTATAACAGGGCTTGTGATTTTGATGACGGCTGCAGTACATGCCCAGCAGGATAATGGTAAGATCCGGATTATCATGTTCGGAGCTCATCCTGACGATTGTGATGAAAAGAGTAGCGGAACAGCTGCACTTTTTGCCCGGATGGGATATGCAGTAAAATTTGTATCGGTAACAAACGGGGATGCAGGTCACCAGACTTTAAAAGGGAAGGAACTTGCAAAAAGAAGATATGCAGAAACGCAGGAATCTGCAAAAAGGCTGGGCATTGTTTATGACGTTCTTGATAATCACGATGGTCTGCTGATGCCCTCACTGGAAGTAAGGCTGCAGGTGATAAAAGAAATCCGGGAATGGAATGCAGACCTGGTATTTGCTCCACGCCCAAACGATTATCATCCCGATCATCGTTATACAGGTGT
>DATHNR010000393.1:0-2570 GCA_035485835.1 Puia sp. | reverse complement strand
CTTACGCCTTATGCCTTACGCCTTACGCCTTACGCCTTACGCCTTACGCCTTTACCATTACGTTTTGCTGAACAGCAACAGGAAGATATATTTTCACTTCATGTTTAATTCCATCATTTACCAGCAACAATTCATTGGTTTCCTGATCGGCTCCATCCATTTTGAGTTTTAATTTATTCACTGATTCATTTCTTTCAAATACAAGATGATAATCAGTATCTGTAAATCGGTAATGAATATCAAAGCTGTTCCAGTGATCCGGAACGCAGGGTTTTATGGTAAGACGGTTGCCGCTTCTCTTCAATCCAAAAAATGATTCTGCCAGCAACTGGTACATCCAGCCTGCTGAGCCGGTATACCATGTCCAGCCACCCATGCCCTGATGATTTTCAACTGCATATACATCGGCAGCAATTACGTAAGGTTCGGTTTTATATTTCTTAATATCAAAAGCCGTTGAACCATGATTTATCGGATTGATCATTTGTATCAGATCATACGTGCGTTGCTTATCTTCCAGTGCAGCAGCAGCCATGATGAGCCAGATTGCTGCGTGGGTGTACTGTCCTCCGTTTTCCCGAACACCCGGCAAATATCCCCTGATATATCCTGGATTTGGCACGGCCACGTTAAATGGCGGATCGAATAACTGAATCAGGGAAAGATCTTTTTTCACGAGGCTGGTATACACGGCATTCATTGCTGTTTTGCTGCGAACATTGCTGCCTGCACCTGATAATACAGACCAGCTTTGGGGAATCGAATCTATTTTACACTCCGTATTATTTGTTGAACCGAGCGGAGTTCCGTCGTCAAAGAAAGCACGCAGGTACCAGTTACCGTCCCATCCATTCAACTCAATATTTTTTTTGAGTTGAAAGGATTCTTTTTTACAACGATCGGCAAATTCATGATCCTTTCTCAAAACTGCCAGTTCCTGAAAACGTTCCAGAACATCATATAAAAAGAATGCAAGCCAAACGCTTTCTCCCCTGCCTTCATTTCCAACTTTATCCATTCCATCATTCCAGTCACCTGAACCCATCAGTGGTAATCCATGTGCACCGTAACGGAATCCGTGCTGAATGGAAAGAGAACAATGTTCATATATGCTGTCTGCCTGATTTGAAATACCCGGCAGTTCATAATAAGAATCTTCACCAGGATTCAGAAGTCTTCCTTCAATAAATCTTACTTTTTCATCGAGGATACTCAGATCACCAGTTAGTTTAACATACCGCGACACCACATATGGAAGCCAGAGATAATCGTCGGAGCATGTAGTGCGAACTCCGCGTCCCATGGGCGGATGCCACCAATGCTGCACATCTCCTTCGCGGAATTGCCTGGAAGAACTCAATAATATTTGTTGTTTCACGAGGTCGGGCCGGTTATGCAGGAGTGACAAAACATCCTGAAGCTGATCGCGGAATCCGTATGCTCCTCCTGATTGATAAAAACCACTTCTTCCCCAGACGCGCGATCCAAGGGTTTGATAATTCAGCCATCCGTTGAATAAAAAGTTTATCGAAGGGTCAGGGGAATTCACCTGGATAACTGACAGGGATTTTTTCCAGGAATCTTTTACCCTTGCAAGGGCATTTTCGGCAGCGAGTACACCTTTGGAATTTTTTGCTGTTTCCAACGCACTGAACTGGTCTTTGCCTGCGCCGAGACGAAAAACAATCGCTCTTTCTTCCGAATCGGTCAGATCCATGGCTGACTGCAAAACGCCGCATGCATCTATGGCCGCACCCATCCTTCCTGAAAGTTTGGCTTTACCCATCGCTTCCGGATTTTTATAGGTTCCGTTTCTCCCAAGAAATTCTGAGCGGTCACTCGTAAAAGTTTTAGCAGGATCGTCAGCGTCAAAGAAACTGATATAGTTTCCGAATTCGCTGTTATAAGCATTTGAAGCGAGCAGTGCACCGGTATCAGGATTTATTTCAGTAACAATTTGCATGGCCGTTTTTGACCTGATATCCCCAAGCACCCATTCTACAAATCCTGTCACCGATAATTTCCGGAGGCGGCCCGATACATTTTTAATTTTAAAATAAATGTATTTTACCGGTTCAACAGAATCCACAAATACAGTCATGGATGAAAATATTCCGTCTTCTGCAAAATGAAATTCGCTATATCCGAAACCATGAATGCAGTGATAGTTTGATTTGCCGGGATTTGGCAATAGTGAGGGTGACCAGTATTTTCCGCTTTCTTCATCCCTGATATAAAATGCTTCTCCGCATAAATCAGAAATGGAATCATTATTCCAGGGTGTAATCCTGTATTCGTGAGCATTTTCCATCCAGGTATAAGACTGGCCGCTTTCTGAAATGACAGATCCAAATACCGGATTAGCCAGTACATTACACCATGGCGCAGGTGTGGGATTTTCAGCACCTGTAATAATATGATATGCTGAACCATCTTTTGAGAAACCTCCGAGCCCGTTAAAACAGAGAAGATCTTTCGGCAATTCCACTTCAGAATCCTGCGATGCATAGAATTTAGTAGGAGTAAAATAAGGAATAACCGGTTTTACTTTACTTCTTCTTTTTATTTGT
>DATHNR010000392.1:0-3075 GCA_035485835.1 Puia sp. | reverse complement strand
TCTTTTCAAAATGAAGTGCTCCTTTTTCCCCCAGCCGGAATTTCTCAATATTATCCAGTGTACCATAAAAAGGTTTCCATAATCTTCTCATTTGCCACCTGTTGATCAACAGGCTTACCAGCAGGATCGTGATGATCGTAATCAGAGAAATCAGGATAATAGATCGGTTTAGGTTTTGTACAGTTTCCATCGATTTGGATACTTTGAATAAAAGCCATTGGCCGTTGACGAGGATTGTAAAACTGATTTCACGAAATTCCTCCGTTTGACTCTTATTCGGGGATGGTATGGTACTGAATTTCCTGTACGCTTTCGTTATTGACGAAACTTCAAAAGATACGCTCTGATCCTTTACATTTAAGGGCTCCGGAGGCCGGTTGAATTTTTTTACATAGAACTGAATTTCCCTTTGTTCTATTTTCAGATCTTCATCCACCTGGTGGATGGTAACATACCATAACAGGAAATAAAATGCCAGGCTGGCCAGCACGAATATCAAAAGGGTGACCATCAGGTTAATGCGCAGATACCGCGTAAAAAGCTTCATCAGCTACTAAATTTATAGCCCATGCCGTAAATCGATTTTACATAGTCCTTAACGCCGGAACTGATCAATTTTTTTCGCAGATTTTTAATATGTGTGTAAATAAAATCATAGCTGTCCGCGATATCCATATTATCACCCCATAAATGTTCCGCGATAGCATCCTTGCTGATCACTTTATTCTTGTTACTAATAAAATATAAAAGCAAATCGTATTCCTTTCTTGTTAAATCTATCATCACCCCATTCACATAAACCGTTTTAGACAATACATCCAGCTCAAGTTCTTCAAATGTAAGGATGTTATTTCCCTCAAATGATTTTCTTCGAATAATGGCTGAAACTCTTGCCGCGAGTTCGGGGAGATGAAATGGTTTTATCAGATAGTCATCGGCTCCGGAATTCAAACCCATCAATTTATCATCCAGTGAATTTCTGGCTGAGATGATCAAAACACCCTCTGTTTTCTTTCTGGCTTTTAATTCTTTTAAGATACTGAGACCGCTTCCGCCCGGCAAATTGATATCTAAAATAATGCAGGCATAATCATAATGCGCTATTTTTTTCATCGCTGATGAAAAGTCGTAAGCAATTTCACAAACATATTGCTCTGTGCTGAGATAAGTGGAAATTAATTCTGAAAGTGCTTTTTCATCTTCAACAATTAAAACCTTCATTATCGGTCTTATTTTAAGAGTTTTCAGTGCAAGATGATTCCAGATTTTGGGGAAAAGCTGTAGTTCTTATAATTTTTAAACCTTTTGGAACTTCAAACTACCTTCGATACAGTCATTCAGGCGACCCGCCAATAAAAACAGAAAAGCCGCCTGAGCGTGCTGGCGGCTGTTTCTATAACATGACATTTTCTAAGGGTGTAGTACGATTGTTGGGAGTTTTGTTTCTTCTCCCAAAAGCACAGTTATATTAGTTAGTGTGGTATCATGGTATAAGGCTACAGATTTAAATAATACCGAATAGACACCGGGAGCAAGACCCTTTATTTTGAATTCACCTTCATCTTCGGGAATAGCAAGTGCCGTATCTGAATTATTTAACACTTCTACGTAAGCATGTGCCTCTGCAGGAAGGACAATGCCTTCTATCGTTCCGGAATTATTATTACTATATGGTTTTATAACGGGCTTCAGGCAATACTGACCATCATCGAATCTAATCGATCTGGCAATGTTGAAATCCAAATGAACGATAAACTGATTATTACCAATGCTGTCCAGGGATACAGATCGGATATTGGCATAGACATATGGACTGCGGTCACAAATAGGAAGTGGAAAAATATGCGCAGCATCTGTAGACACACTATTGTTGTTTCCAAGTGTAACACGGATTTTAGTTATTTTGCCAGCCTGTGTAATACCTGTGGCAATCAGAGTATCCATACCATTTTGTAATTTGACCAGATCATATAAGCCTGGCGTCACACCGACTGTATCCCACACTCCGAAACGGTCTTCATGATGATTTTCGCGATCCCCCTGATCATCATTATCACCTTCATGGTCGTCATCATAAAAATCGTCTCCATGTCTTACTTTACCGGTATCGACTTTTACTTCTACATACCGTATATCTACGATCACACTGGTTAAATTGAGAATTGGTCCGTCATTTAAAGTAACGGAAACTTTTTGTTGACCTGAAGGAATAGCAGCCGATGAATTTGATTGTTCCTTGTTACAGGCTGTGATTAAAACCCAGGAGATTACAATAACAGAGAGGCACACGAAAACGGTGTTTCTTGTTCGTTTCATTGTCGTTTTTTTAAATTAATAATGGACGGTGTAGAAATCAACGTTCAAATAGGAGAGTTATAATTTATCCAAATACACAAGAAGCGTACCACTCGACAAAAAAAATCCTGTATTGATAATTTTAACAATCGTTCCTTAGTATAAATACAGTGTTGCTTGGAAAGATCGCATCTTCGAAACTATTAATGTCTTAAATAATATAATACATTAATAAAACGAACATTGACCATCCAAATCCGAATAAATTGAGAAAACACAAATAAAAATCAGTTCGATTTTTACTTATCCAGGTAGCTATTGCCGGAATTATCCACAGAAGGGTGAAAATTATTAAGCCATTTCCAAAAAGCTTCCAGCCCTGATATTTAATCTCGCCCGGAAGAAGGATAATTGCATTAAAAATCAGAACTCCGGATCCGGTAATCCTGCTCACAACTTTTGACCGCTTCATTCCGGAATTATTAGTTTATTCTAATTTTCGTTTATCTCATGATAGATGCATATTTTTTGTAAATGGTTGGGTCAGTATTTCCCGGGACCTGAACTACAATATTTCTTCAGAATATGCCCCCAATTTTATAAAAAAATAAGTATGAGAATTTATTCCCTGAATATATTTTTAGTGGGTTTCTTTTTTTTAAGCCTTGTTTCCGATGCCCAAAGTGTCGCACTTTATTCTTTTGATAAAAGCATTTCAGTTCCGGGTGATGGTGGTTATGACTATATTTCTATTGATGAAGTCAATAAACATTTATTTGT
>DATHNR010000391.1:0-11509 GCA_035485835.1 Puia sp. | reverse complement strand
CCGCCACAGTTACGAATCAGCTCAGTTTCACCAATGGTTTACTGGATGCATCCAACAATTCGCTCACGCTCTCATCGGGTAATGTGCCTGTATCCGGCGCTTCATCTTCAGGTTATGTGATTACCGGTGATGGCATCAATTCTGCCGGGCTAATGACGATCGATAATCTTTCAACGAATACGCCCACTCTTTTTCCTATCGGTACAGCGGCCTATTATCTTCCGGCAAGTGTAAATGCCGGAGCCAACAGCGGCAATAGTTATAGTGCATTTGTTTTCCAGGGATTAACGATGAATGCATTGGAAAATGGTCCTTCTTTCAGTCCGGGTATCATGTCAAAATCATTGGCTGCAGAATGGAACCTGACGCAAACCACAGGGTCGGGTAACGCTGCGCTCACCCTGGACTGGAGCAGCTCAGGATCTTCGTTTGAAGGATCCGCATTTCAACTATACGGACTAAATATCGGTATCTCCCAGTATTCGTCGGGTGCCTGGCAGATGGCCAGCGGCAGTGGCAATGTTGCCACGCAAACCGCAACTTCCACATTCAGCAATTTCTCCCAGTTCAGTGTGGTGGGACTTGGTTTTGTATTACCCATTTCACTTTCCAATTTTAATGCTGTTTTGAAAAACGATAAGTCAGTGTTCATAACCTGGGAATATGGAGACGGCGCAGGACTGCATGATTTTGAAGTTCAAAAAAGCAGTGATGGTATAAGCTGGAATTCGATTGGAACGGTTCAGCCAAATGATGGTATAACGGATGAAACGAATTATACATTGACTGATCCAAATCCTGAAGCCGGTGCAAACTATTACCGTCTGATCCTGCAAAATAAAGACGGTGAAAATTCATATTCGATGATCAGGGAAGTGGATCTTTCCTCTGCTGCAACCATTTCTTTTTTTCCCAATCCCGCCAGAACCAGTATTCGGTATTCTGTAAACTATACAGGTAATCCTGTAACTATCAGACTCACCAGCGCCTCCGGTCAGTTATTTCAATCCCATTTAATAAAAAGCAGCTCCGGATCCCTGGATATCAGCGGATATTCAACGGGTGTTTACTTTTTGGAGGTACTCGATAATGAAAAGATTGTGACCTCGAGGGCGATTATTATTATGCACTAACGATTCCAGTGGCCCCATATTTGAATTAGAATGGTTAAAACATTCAAATGAAAAAGATCATTTTTTTATTGGCGGCGGCTGCAGCGGTAGGAATTCTGTTAAATACTGAAAAAGGAAGTAAAACAATGAAAAAACTAGCTGCATCTTTGGATGATATCAAGGATAAGGCGCTGAATGATATGAGCAAGATCATCGATAAAAGTAAAAAATGGGTCGCATAGATGCATGAGTAAGATATTCTACAAATTCGATTCCTGATGTTGAAGAGAAAAAATTCGATGCACAAGCTCTGGAACATCCTTAAAAAGGCGTCGAATGGATTTATCGATGATAAATTGATGAAATTAAGTGCAGCGCTTTCCTTTTACATGATTTTCTCCATGGGACCGTTGCTGCTGATTATTATCACCATGTGCAGTATATTTTTTGGCCGCGAAGCCGTGGAGGGAAAAGTATATGCACAGCTGCAAGGTTTTATCGGTCATGATACGGCTGTACAATTACAATCTATCATACAACATGCTGCCATCAGCGGTAAAAGCACCCTGGCCACCATCATCGGGGTTATTGTATTGATCATAGGTGCGTCAAGCGTTTTTGCTGAAATCCAGGATTCCATTAACATGATCTGGGGTCTGAAACCCAAACCTAAATCCGGCTGGATCGCCTTTTTAAAAAACCGCCTTCTTTCATTTTCTATTATTATAAGCCTTGGTTTTTTGTTATTGGTTTCCCTGAGTATTTCTGCACTTGTAGAAGAGTTCGGTAACCATTTAAAACTGATCATACCCGGAATGTCTGTTATTCTGATCTACGCAATTAATCTTTGCATTACTGTCGGAATCACGACATTCATTTTTGCTGTCATTTTTAAAGTGTTACCCGATGCAGAAATAAAGTGGAAAGATGTAACCATAGGGGCTGTTGCAACGATGGTTTTATTTCTGATTGGAAAATTTGCTATCTCATTCTATATTTCAAAAACGAATGTAGGTACAACTTATGGCGGAGCCGGATCACTGATCATATTAATCCTTTGGATATATTATTCGGCCATGATTGTTTATTTCGGAGCAGAATTCACCAAATTTTATGCGGTGACATTTGGTGATGAAATAAAACCAACAGATTATGCGGTTACAGTACGGCAGGTTGAAGAGGAAAAGGGTAAAATGTCCATTCAGCAGAAAGAAAAAATGTCCAGAAAAAAGTAGATGATCCTGGCTGAAGTGGAAAACGATCAGGGGCAAGAGAATTGCATTACTACATAAAATGCAATTTTTATGACGAAAACAGAAGTGCCATTTAATTTCATGGACAAGACTTACGATGCGGAAGTGGAATATTTCGAACCACCCGGAGTAATGCCTTATTATAAAGTAAACATTTCAGATCCGGTTTTGCAGGATAAGTTCGGGATGGTGCATAATTTTAAAGAAATCAGAAAAAACGGATGGATTGTGCTGGAACCAGCACTTGATCCACAGGGCAAATACCACTCTTATTTCTGGACCTGTTTGATGGAATCTTTATACATACTATTGTTAAACGAAGAAATGGCAATAACCGGGTAAGTTTTTGCTCAGGTCTGAATTACATTTTTCAGCCTGGCCTTTAGAGAAGTCAGGTCAGTAAATTTGACGATATAATCATCGGCGCCCAGGGATTTTGCTTTTTCCTTGTCCCTGGGGTTTGAGGAAGTGCTGTAGATGTAAACACTCGTTTCACTATTTCCTTTTTCTTTTTTGAATTCTTTTAAAAATTCAAAACCGTTTAAATAAGGCATATTCAGATCCAAAAATATGTAAGAGGGGGGAGGCGGATTTTCTTCAATAAATTTCAATGCCTCTTTTCCATTGTTCAGGGAGATACATTCCATATTGGGGAATAAATCATGAATGGCTTTATGTAAAAATTGCTGATCGTCCTTATCGTCGTCAATTACCAATACGCGATTTATTTGTTTCATTTTTGCCGTTTGGCTGCTGTTTTTTCAACAGGAAAGATAACGGAAAAAACCGATCCTTCCCCTAAAATAGATTGGGCGGTTATCGTGCCGTGATGATTTTCAACTATTTTTTTACAAATAGCGAGACCTATTCCTGTTCCCGAATACTCATCACTGGAATGCAGCCTTTGAAAAACTTCAAATATTTTCTTTTCATAGGCTTCATCAAAACCGATACCATTGTCCCTAAAGTCAATTTTCAGGGTTTCTTCAGAAAGGGTTGCACTTATTTCTATGATGGGAGTCATTCCCGGTCTTGCATATTTTATTCCGTTTTCGACAAGGTTAATAAACAATTGTTCCATTTGAGTCGGACTACAGAAAATAGCGGGCAGCTCCCGAACATTCACAACAGCTTTTTTCTCCTTAATGATTTCGCTTAAACTATCAGTTGCCAGATTAGCAATCTCATTCAGATTCGTGTTCTGAAACCCAAAATCACCTTCATCTGTTTGCGCATATTTCAGGACCGATTCAATTAGGGTTTGCATTCGGCTGCTTTGTTGAGAAATTTTTTGGAAATATTCGAATGATTTGTTTTTCAGATAATCCGGATTCAATTCCATAATCAGGTTTGTAAACATCTGTATTTTCCGCAGTGGTTCTTTCAGATCATGACTGGCGATATTGGAGAAAGTGGTCAGGTCGCGATTTTTTCTTTCCAGCTTTTCATTTTGTCTTATCAATTCCATTTGTGCCTGTAAACGCATTGAACTCTCATTTTTAATCTTGAAGAATGACCATATTAATATCATAAAAGAGATGACAGAGAATAGAACTATAAAAGTGATTACTCTGTCGTTGCCGATATTTTTAAAAAATGTTCTTTGTCCCAGTAGCTTATTTTCCTCAGCCTGCATAATAATAACCTGGTGATGGATGGAATCCATGAGCACCTTGTCAGGTGAAGTGAGATGTGAATCTGTAAAATTGTTCGCTTTAGCAGATGAATCAATCAAGATATGCAGTCTTGACAGGCGGAAAAAAATAAGTGATCTTAAGGTATTTACATTTTTAATCTGTATTTCATTATCCTCAACTAATGAATCCAGTTGTTTCAGACTTCTATTCAAAAGGGTTTCTGCGTGGTTGATATTTTTGAAGTATGTACTGTCATTACTAAGAAGAAAGCCCCTTTGGTTGGACTCGGCTTCTAATAGTAAACCAAAACATTTCTCTATTTTCAGTTTAACCTCATAAGTATGTGCAATCCAATCTTCTGCTTCTTTTTGCTTTTGAAACCACACCAGGGAAAAGATGGCGAGCGAAAGCAAAAACAGGGAGGATACAATAAAAGCCCAATTATTAAAATTAGCCGACCTTTTATTTTTGGTTGGTTCCATTAAAAGCTATGATTTCCCATCAGGCATCTGCCTGAAAGCAATCTGACCATATTCAATCGTCTAATTCGCCTTACCGAATTCGCCATTGGCGGTAATGGTGATTTCATCGCTTAACATCGAAGATCCGGCCTGCGGTGCAAAATTAAAATCAGATCTTTTGATCACACCTGTCAGCTTAAAACCTGCATCATCCTTTTTACTCATGGGATTGGTAATCGTACCACGGTACCACAGATCCATGGAAACCGGTTTGGTGACGCCATGCAGGGTAAGGTCACCATTTAATTTATAATGATTTGTAGAAACAGGTGTAATAGAAGTGCTGGTAAATGTCATTGTCGGGAATTTGGCAACGTCGAAATAGTTCGCACTTTTAAGGTCATTGTCGCGGTAATCAACATCCGTGTTTATGGAAGACGTATTAACTGTTAACTGAAATTTGGCATCGCTGAAGTCAGGCTTGCTTGCTACAATGGTACAGGTAAAATCTTTGAAGATACCATCCACGTCGGATACCATTAAGTGAGTTATAGTAAACCCAAGTTTAGAGTGCATTTTGTCGTTGGTCCAGGTAGTTTGAGCGAATACACCCAGACTGAACAAAGCGGCTGCTATTAATAAAATAGTCTTTTTCATGTTTGCTATTGATTTGTTTAATTATTTACCAAGTTAACCATTAACGATTAAAAAGCGTATACCCTTTGTCAGGATTTTTTGTAGACAAATCTCCCCGCGTTAAGGGGAATCGCCTTGTTTCCTTAAGCGACAGACCTTATAATCTCCCTGATCTTTTTTAACCCAAATGGCTTGGCTGCAAATTCAATTCCTGCCGCCTCTGCTTGCGACTTTAAATCCGGTGAAGGATCTGCGGTCATCAACACAATTTTCGCTTCATCAAAATCTTTTCGGTTCTTATTAAAGTAATCAAGGCCCGTTCCATCAGGGAGATTATGATCGAGTAATATAATTTCCGGATGCTCTTTTCTCAGAAATTTGGATGCTTCAAACAGGGTATGGGCACAATCGATATGAAAAGATTCCCCCTTCAGCATAAGGATAACCAGTGCACAGAAGTCCAACTCGTCATCCACTATCAGCATTTTCTTTTGTTGTGACATACCCTTCTTGGTTAAATAACCGTGCCGTGCATGGCATCGTTTTTTAATTCCCGTATCTCTCTAAAAGTAAGACTATGAAAAAGAAATTGCCCATACTGATTTTAGCCTGTTTCACCGTTTGTTTTGGATCTGCACAAACCATTTCTCTCACAGGTTATGGTGGATATACTTTTCAGGACAGATTGAATTATGGAAATGCTTATGGTTATCTCAATGAAAGTGGACACTGGGGTGTTTCAATCGAGGGAATCAATGGACGGGGGGATGGGGTAGAGTTGCTTTATCAACAGCAACTCACCCATGTGCCGGTATATTATCTGACATTACCTAATACCCAGGTCAATTCAGGGAATGATAAGACTGTTATTTCTTATCTGATGTTAAACGCTATGCATCATTTCATGATGGGTCCTGTTGAGCCTTATGGGGGTATTGGCATTGGGGCAGGATTTATCAATAATAAATCCTATAGTAATGAGACCAGGTTTGCCTGGGATGCTAAACTCGGTCTGAATTTTAAAATATCACCTGTTATTGGTATAAAAGTTCAGGCGCAATTATTTTCCATTATACAGGCTGCGGGTGGCTCTTTTTATGTAAACCAGGATGGTTCTGTAACATCGGTTACATCCTATTCTTCGATCTACCAGTTTGGTTTTAGTGGCGGTCTTTGTTTTAGTTTTGCAAATGCGGAATGATAAAAAAGTGTTTTATTTGAATCTTTTCATCTGATTCAATAATAAAAATTGCCAAAGGATATTATAGACAAGCTTATACGGAAAGGTAAAAAATCAAAGATTCCCGGATCGGTGGATCCCATGCTGTGCACATTGACAAGAGAGGTTATAGAGGATGAAAAATATCTTTATGAATTAAAATGGGACGGCTACCGTATCATTTCTTATGTTCAAAAAGGTAAGGTAAGAATGGATTCGAGGAGTGCGCTGGATTATACCCATAAATATCCCGTTCTTTCCAAAGCACTACTCGATTTAGGTCGTGATCTGGTGCTCGATGGCGAAGTGGTGGTATTTAACGATGAGGGCAGGCCGGATTTTGATGCATTGCAGAGATATAATGGTCAGGATACCCCTTTGTCATATTGCCTGTTTGATATTTTATGGCTGGATGGTTTTGATATGAAACAGTTGACCCTGGTTGAGAGAAAACAAATTCTTCAGGAACTATTGAAAGGAAATAAAATTCTGCGTTATTGTGATTCTTTTGATAATGGTCAGGAACTTTATAAATGGGTGAATGAAAAAAACCTGGAGGGTATCGTAGCAAAACTGAAGGATAGTCCTTATGTACCTGGTGAGCGCGGGGACAAATGGTTAAAAACGCCTACGCGTAAACGCCAGGAATTTGTGATCGGGGGATGGGCGGAATCGGATAAAAGCCGTTCTTTCCGCTCTTTATTATTTGGTGCCTATTCCAAAGGCAAGCTGCAGTGGATTGGACGTTCCGGTGGTGGATACAAGGATAAAGAAATGCCTGGAATTTTAAAACAGTTAAAGGCCCTGGAAATCGCCGAATCTCCCTTTGAAAATAAAATACTTGATACAAAAGGTGCAAAGATGCACTTTGTCAAACCCAAGCTTGTTGCCAATTTTGAATTTGCTACCTGGACAAAGAGTGGCCGCATCAGGAAACCGGCTACTTTCCTTGGCTTTCGAAAAGATAAAAAGGCTAAAGATGTGGTAAGAGAAATTCCCAAATCAATCGCTGTGATCGAACAGGAAATAAAACCAAAAAAGAAGCGCAAACTAAAGCAAGTATAAGAGTGTAGGAGTTGAATTTGCTCGTGATTCATAAAAAAAATCAGGTCCCCGAGGGCAGGACCTGATTGCGTTTTTCTAGTTTTCTTCTTCCTGTGCAGCTGCATAATTAACACTATCCTCTGCGACTGTAGTTAATAACTCGTCGGCCGCTTTTTCTTCTTCCAGTGTTTGCTCCAGCAATTCGGCTACGTCTTCACGCCCGAGATTTCTGGCGAGTTGGGCAAGCCCACCATAAGTGGATATTTCATAGTGTTCAACTTTTTGCCCTGCGAGAATCAGTCCCACGTCCCGGGTAGAAGTGCCGGTTTCTGTGTCGTCAATGATACTTTCTCCTTCTTTGGTGATGCCTTCCATAGCTTCACATTTTTTGGCCTGGGCTTTTTCTTCCAGGAGTTCGAACACATGTTCAAGTCTTTCCACATGAACCTTGGTTTCTTCCAGGTGGTTGGTGAAAGCTTCTTTCAGTTCTGTGCTGGTGGATGCCTTTGCCATCTTTGGTAGTGTCTTTACCAGGTGTTTTTCTGCCCAGTAGATGTCCTTGATTTCGTCTTTAAAAAATTTTTCCAGCATACCATCCATTTCACTGTCTGCCGGGTTCCCTTTCGCCTTCGTTGAATTCGCTGCTTTCATACCTGAACCTTTAACATTCGCTGTTTTTGTTTTCATGTTATTTAGTTTTTTGTTTTTTATAACCCAATAAACATAATTAGATAACCGTGCCAGATGAAGCTTCCTTTGAATCAGCTTAGCGATGAAATATGTCAGAGTCGTTTTCTCTTTTGAGGTGGAATTTCGTGTATCTGCATCCCCAGTATTGGGAAAATGATTCAGCTTTTAATTAGGTATGAGTTATTTATGAAATCATTTATTTCATTTGCTTCGAAAGTTGAGGCGATATAACCAATATAATTGTCCGGTCTGATGACGACTACAAAAGATCCGGTGAAACCGGCATTTTTAACAGACTTTTCATTCTCAGGATTTTTTTCCAAATTAAATACGGTGAAGAGATCTTTACCGGGCAACGAAAAATTTGTATCCGGAACATTGAATAATAATATGGTAAATGGGGTTAAAGAGCGGTTAATCATCTGGTAAATTGAAACAGGATTATTTTGAATGGTAACCGTAAAATAGGGAAACCTCATGCCTGCCTGAATTTTGCCGGCTTTGCCTTTTGACAGGGAAGATGATAAATAGGCGATTTTTATCTGGGATACCAATAAAAATAAATTTTTTTGAACAAACCTGGATTTTGAAATGAATGGTACAAAAAAAGGAACTAAATACATACGTAAAAGACTGAACCATAAATTATCTTTTATCATGGCGGCAAAAAGCCGGTCGGTCGTTTTTAGCAGGCCTGTAGCTACAGGATTCCTTTCTTCATGGTAGGTTTCCAGCAATCCCGGGGCGGCTTTTCCTTTTATAACAAGAGCCAGTTTCCATGCAAGGTTGTAAGCGTCCTGTAAGCCTGTGTTCATGCCCTGACCACCGGCTGGACTGTGAACATGCGCTGCGTCGCCTGCAAAAAAAATATTGTCTATACTGAATCGCTCAACTTTTTTATGGTGGAGTTTATAAGTGGAATGCCAATCAGTGTCATAAAAATTAACCTCCATTTCCATTTCATTTTTCACTTTTTCAAGTATCTCTTCAAAAGAAATTTCGGTGCGATTATAATATTCTTTTGGCAGGATTCCCAATGCCCGAAAATGATAAGAACCTTTCATTGGAAACAGCATGGTAACCCTGTGCTTTGAAAGAAAAAGGGAAAGTTTTTCTTCGTTAAAGCCTGCTTTAACGTGCGTATCTGCGACGTAAAAAACATTTAAGTATGTGCCGCCTTCAAATGCTACCTGCGAAAAATCTCTTACAATACTTTTAGTGCCGTCACAGGCAATCAGATACTTACATTGATATGATACAGGATTATCATTTTTTTTGCATTTTAAAGCATAAAGTTCATTTTCCTTCTCAATGCTGAGAATGGTTGTGTTCCATTCTACCTGCTTATTGTGTTCGAGAAGATTCTGGTATAACAGTGTTTCATTTTACTTTGTTCATACATCATAATGTATGGGAAGGGGCTTGTTTTCTCGCCCGGATTGATCAAAGTCACGATTCCTTTCTGTTTTCCATTTTTGTAAAAACAAATACCATTGCTCGCCTGACCATCGGCAATAATATCTGCACTCAATCCGAGTTGTTCATAAATTTCCATACTTCTCGCCTGTACTACCAATGCTCTCGACTGTTCCGTGGGACCTGATTTTTGGTCAACGATCAGGTAGTCGACATTAAATCGGGTCAACTGGTTGGCGAGCATGAGTCCGGTTGGTCCTGCACCCACGATTATAATCTCAATAAATTTTACTGCCATAATGTGCAGGTAAAAATAGTGCTTCCCAACGAACAATTATCTGATAAACTATGGCCCCGGGAGGTTATGCCGGGTTTAATGATGACGCAAAATGATAATTCCTGTTTGTACCATTGCAAAGAGTATCAGGGAAATGAGAAAAGGTTTATATGCGCGACCTTTTAATTTATCCAAGAAAATTAAAGTAATAAGTATGAGATCCACAAAGCTGATGGAAATCAATGCAGCATAGAAAAAATCAACATGGAACCAGATTGCCAGCGATCGGATGAGACTGGCATCGATGAATACCAATCCGGTCATGATTATATATCTCATATGGATAACTGTATTACGTTTATTTATTATTGCAAGTATATAGAAGGTTGAAAACAAAAATGTATCCGTTAGTGGCAAATAAATTCCGTCCAGAATGGCAAGTAGATTTTTGGAAGAAGTTTCGGTTATCTGTTTGTTCATCATGCCGATAAAAGATAAAATAATAAGAGGCACCAAAAAATAAGTAAATCTTCCTATTAAGCGATGAGTTGCATATTTATTTTGACTGATCAGAATTGGCTGGATAATGAGCAGAATAATCCAAAGCACCAGAACAAACACATGGAAATGTACAATGGCAGTTGTGTGTTCATTGAAATGCGGGAATAGTCCGAAATAGGTCTTGAAGAACCCGAAGAAGACTAAAAACAATAAAAAGATGAAAGGATAACCGATATTCCTGTATTCTTTTTCCAATCTTGTGATTTTCAGTAAAAATATTTAATAGAGTAATGTGCGCTTAGTACAAAAGCGACATTTTAATAAAAGACACCATTTTTAAGGTTTACAGGAGTTTCACGAAGAGCTGTTTCAATTTCCGTTGGATTTTCGCCGGTAAACTCTTTGAAGTCGCGAATAAAATGCATTTGGTCATAATATCCGCATTTGTAAGCCAATTGAAGCCAACTGATATCAGGCTGATTCTCTTTAATGAGCCATGCGCGGGAAAATCGAACCAACCGGGAGAAAAATTTGGGAGATAAGCCTATCCTGTTTTTGAATACACGTTCAAATTGTCTGTTGCTAAGGCAGGAAGCCGATGCCAGTTGTTCGATGGGTATAAGTCCTCCTCCTTTTACCAGGAGCTGAAATACCGAATCGATCGGCAGGAGCTTTTTTAAATTAATAGATTTTGACAATAGAAATTGTTCTATTATAGTAATCGTATTATATAATGAATCAGCTTCACTCAATTGTTCCAGAATCAGATTGATTTGATTGCCCCATACATCTCTGGCATCAATACCTTCTTTCCCCAGAAGTGAATGCATTGGAAATCCCAGCATACGATGCAGGCCTCCCGGCTGAAATGAAACTTTTATCACATGGTGGTGATATCCAAAACGAATATTCATCCGATCTGATGTCGGTCCCCCAATAATTGCTGGCGGAGCTTCAGTTTCGGTTTTTTCATTGGCGCGTTTAACACTTATGCTGTCGCCGGGATAGAAAAATAATGATTGTTCGGGAAAGGGTGGAAAAGGAAAAATGGGTTTCGGTTTTGATTTATCAAAATCTACCCGATGGATCATGATATTGTTTATCCATTCTTTTAATGCAGGTTGCGGCAAAAAGAAATGAAGATCCATGAAGAAAGCATTAATATTTATAAAGTTATTGGAATTTTGGTTCCCTGCATTATCCTTGGCGGGGACGGTAGTCCTCGCTCATCTTCTCATTTTTTAGTAAATCAAGTAAAAGGAA
>DATHNR010000390.1:0-2340 GCA_035485835.1 Puia sp. | reverse complement strand
GATGCCGGGAAGTTTTTGGGTCAGCAGTTCACAGAGAAAATCTCTGCGCTGGTGATATTCCTGTAATGCTTTTTTCATATGTCGCCTGATTTCTCCTTCCGAAAACATTTCTGCCAACGCCAGCTCCATAATCGGATCACCCTGTGTATCCATGATCTGCCTTATCCTGGCTAGTTCAAGGATCAGGTTCTGTGGAGCAACTACGTAACCGGTTCGGATGGCGGGTGCAATGGTTTTACTAAGTGTCCCGATATAAATGATCATTCCTTTCTGATCTGCGCTGATCAGGGGAAGAATGGGGCTGCTGCAGTAGTGAAAATCATAGTCATAATCATCTTCAATTATAATAAACCCGAATTTTTCAGATAGCTCAAGCAATTTGATTCTCCTGGAAGCGATCAGGGTAACCGTTGTGGGATAATGATGATGGGAAGTGATATAGATTGCTTTAATTTTCTTTTTCCGGCATATTTTTTCAATGGCATCTACGTCTATGCCGGATTCATCCACTTTTATCCTTACCAGGTTCATACCTGCATTTTCAAAACAACGATCGGCATAATAATAATTGGTGTCGCCAACAATCACATTTTCTCCCTTTGAAAAAAGTACACAGGTTAATAAGTAAAGGCCCATCTGGCTTCCGCGCGTAATCATAATATTCTCAGAACTGGTTTGCAGGCCGCGGCTGCCGTTCAGATATTCAGACAACACCTCCCTGAATTTTTGGACGCCCGCCGTATCAACATAGGACATGTATTTAAAATTTACGGGCCTCGACAGAATACTTTTATAAGCTCTTGCCAATTCCTGAACAGGCATCAATCGCACATCGGGGCCGTCATGAAATCCGGTGATATTCCTGTAAGTCATTGCAGGCTTACGGATATTATTATTGATCCTGACTTTATAACCTGTTTCTGAAGGAAAAGAATTTCTTTTTTCTGTTTTCACAGAAAACCTTCGTGGGTTTATCTCCGGGAGTTCCTTACTGGTGAAAGTACCCTTGGAAGGATGCATTTCAATCCATCCCTGGGCATCCAGCTCTTCATAAGACCGTACAAGGGTTTTTCTGTGGACCTCCAGAATTTCAGACATCTGCCGGGTGCCCGGTAATTTAATTCCCGGCCCTATTCTTCCTTTTTTCATTTCCTGAATGATGGCATTGGCAATCTGCAGATAAATGGGGGTATCGCATTCTTTATCCGGAACGATAATTGTTCGCCAGGGGAGCATATGGACTACTTTTAATATTATAAATCATGACAAAGGTAGTCCAAAGGAATTTAAGCGGAAGGCGATAAAAACTTCCCCAAGAGCAAATTTCTTCATGACAAGCAACAAACGCGATTTTGTCAGACTTATAGCAGGCACTTGTCAGGAAGCTGTCATACAAGGGAAGGGTCCCTATAAGGTTCCTATATTCTTCCTATAAGGTTCCTGAAGATTTGAGGAATTATATATTTTTGGAGAAAAGACTGCATGCCTTCGAAAATGAAAAAGCGCAAAAAGCCGGCCGAAAAAGTAGTTGTAAAAAGCAAAGCCTATGGTGTACATGAACGTGCTCCAAGGGGATCTAAAACTAAAGCTGTTTTAAACCGGGCTATGAAAGCACATGGCAAGCGTCTTCGGGAAAGTACTGCTCCGGCCAAACTTATCATGGATGCCCTTGAGCCGTTTCGCGAAAATTTCAAAGGCGGGATGCTCTGGCAAAGACTGGTTAAACATTTTGCCGCACAGGCAAAAAAAGACGATGTTTATAGTGTAACCGGTATCGAACATTGGGATTTTAATCTGGAATACCTCACGAGCAGGATCATGGCGCCCAAAGTGAAAATAGAGCCTTACGATGATTTTTCTAACTTACAGATTGAAGTCAATTATACTTTTATCAACCGCTTCCTCGAAAGGAAATCGGATATTACAGCATTCCGGATCACACTCATTTTTCTTTTCCCTGATTTCAGGAACAATAGAATTAAAACGATTCCCTTTGTGTTGCCCGATAAATTATTAACTGATTCTGCACTTTATTCCTTTATAGTCCATGTGCCACGTCACGCAAATTCGTATCTCTGTTGTTTCAAAGCAGAAGCCTGCAGGAATGGTGAACTTCAACAAAATAAAGGAAACACAGGGAAAGCCATGTGCCTGATAACTTCGGGACAATTAACTACATGAAAAGAGTAATCAAAATCAGTTTGCGTGTATTAACTATCCTGGTTGCCTTGCTGCTACTTGCGTTGATCGTAGTTTCTCTTTATGTAAAACAACATGAACAGCAGTTTATTTCTTTTTTAGAATCGGAAACCGAAAAAGGCCTGAACGGGGCTAAGCTTC
>DATHNR010000389.1:0-6292 GCA_035485835.1 Puia sp. | reverse complement strand
GCACTGTTGTACATATTTCAGCAGGCTGCGCTGCTTTGGCCGGAGCGTTGGTTTTGAAAAGAAGAAAAGTTCATATTGAAAAAATAGAAGAGAAACCAGCCAACATTCCTTATGTACTGATAGGTACCGGGTTGCTCTGGTTCGGATGGTTTGGTTTTAATGCCGGATCCGCGCTTGCCGCGAGTTCACTCGCTGTGTCCGCATTTGCAGCTACCAATACTGCCGCGGCATCGGCAGGATTATCATGGATGTTTTTTGATGTGGTAAGGGGAAAAAAACCTTCCGTTGTGGGATTCTGTGTGGGAGCTGTTGTTGGTCTTGTGGCCATAACACCTGCTGCAGGATTTGTAGCCATTCCACAATCAATATTTATTGGAGTTATCGCAGCCATAATATCAAATTTAGTCGTGCAGTTGAAATCGAAAACATTGGTTGACGATACCCTGGATGTTTTCCCCTGTCATGGAATAGGTGGCATGGTGGGTATGCTGATGACGGGAGTTTTCGCTGCAAAAGCAATCAATGCCTCAGGAAATAATGGATGGGCCTACGGAAATTTTAGTTTTTTTCTTATTCAGCTTAAAGCCATGTTGATAGTAGTGGCTTTTAGCTTCACAGTATCTTTTTTGATTTTCAAATTTATCAACTTCATAGTTCCTATACGGGTCAGCGATAAAGAAGAAGAAGAAGGTTTAGACAAAAGCCAGCATAATGAGAACTACGTACAGGGGACGCTGTTGGTTGGGACACCAGGCGGACTTAAGGAATTTGCGAATCCAATGAATGATTGAAATATATAAACGATCCGGAGGATTTTATCCTCATACCCGGATTTTCATTTTGAAAGAAAATTTCCTGGAAGCCGCATACCCTGCTCGTCTTCCAGCACTTTTTTCATAAGCTTTTGAAGTCCTTTGGGAATAATCTTTATTTCTTCGGGAGACAGTAATTGTGTAATCTCAAAAAATTCATCCTCATCATCATAGTAGCCAAAGTATATTTCATACCGTTCGCTGGCATGTAATCTTAGAGAAATTTCTTTATCCTCTTCATAAATAAACATACTGATAACGGACCATTGATCATTATCCTCGAATTCAAACCGGATTTCCACTGCGTCCTTACTAACTACATCGGTCACCAGTTTTTCTATCATCTCACCAGCGTGGTTTTTTACCAGTTCTTCGTAAGTCATCGCAGACTATTTAAATATTTGGGGAATAAATTAACTATTTTGCTTCTGGCAACTTAAATCCCTGTCGGGCCAGTAATTTCCAAACGCCCCTGTCTTTCTTCCAGATCATTAAAACGCCGATTTTTATATCCA
Source organism: Puia sp. (assembly GCA_035485835.1). Taxonomy (GTDB): domain Bacteria; phylum Bacteroidota; class Bacteroidia; order Chitinophagales; family Chitinophagaceae; genus Puia. Next base: position 4,965 of record DATHNR010000389.1, on the reverse strand, counting down.
GTGGCTGACCTTTGGTGCTTCCATTAATCGTGCTAATGTTACGGACAATCGCGATATTGTCTGCCGGACTTATGCTCTGGTTTGAAACGTCTATTTTGTAAAATGTAGTTGGTCCGGACAAAACATTTTGTACAAATTCTGATTTGTTCTCCACCACACCTGTGGAGTGACCAAAACTCAATTCTTCTGCGGTTAATTTTTCAAGAGTGGATTTATCTTTTGAGATCATGGCCGCGTTCAGATTCGCGATGGAGGTTTCAACTTCTGTATTGACGGATTGCGCATTTATATTCCAAAATGAAAGCAAACAGGCGAGGAGAAAGGTTAAACGCATTTTCATTTTTTAAGTTGATTGATGATGATGATTTCAAAAAATAGGTGCCAGGCCCAGCGAAATTATGGAAAATTAAATCCGTAATATTAAACTTATATAACAACTTCGAAACGGCCTGCAAATCCAGATTTGGATTGCTCAGACGAATGGAACAAAAAACCCCGTGAAGAATCACAGGGTTGTTAAACCAAAAGACTAATAACCATTTTTGATTACTCTTTATAAAGTTCCTGCTGGACTTCTATATCATCACCTGCAAATTTTACGACTTTAATATGATCATCATTTTCAAGATTGATCACATATACGGGATCAGCTTTTTCTGAACGGATTTCATTCACATAAGAAATGTGGTAATTGTCAAAAAAATCATTTACCCGATGTTTCAGATCAATAGATAGGCCTGATCCGGGGTAACTCAGCAATGTATATTGCCAATACCCGTGGCTGTTATAAAAAACACGGTTGATTACTTTTCCGTCACGAAATGTACAGTACATTTCATTATTTGGAAGGTTAAACCATGTGGCATCTTTTGCCTCTGGAAAGTTGGCATTAAAATGGGCTTTTGCACGGTCATAAGCACTAACAGGAGCTACTTTGTTGGTAGCTGCCGGGCCAACCGGTGCTGCATGGAGATTCAATTGAAGACAATAAAGTGCACCTAAAAAAATTAACTTTTTCATTGTTACTGATTTTATAAATTAATAAATAAACCTATGGCGGAGTCGATACTCAACCATCTTTCTCATGTGTTGCACTAGCCCAATGAAGAATAGCTGTTATCCAGGTTAAGATTAGCAGTAGTCCTGGTGTAGAAAATCGATCATTCCGGAGAAGCAGTGAAAAATTTTATTTCATCCTTTTCATATTATTCATGCGATGTGTGTGCCAGAAATTAATACGCTAAAAATCAACGCAATGATAAAATAAAACTCTACAACGCCTGTACGGAAATGATACAAAGTTTGTTCCATTCGTACATAATGGAATTCTCTTCTCTTAAAAGAGACTTATAATTCGGCAAAATGTTGCATTTATTTCTTTTTTAAAATAGGGTTTGTAAAAATTTTAACCTTAGGATAAAAAATTTACAGATCTTTTACATTATTAATATTGCATTAACTTAAATATGCGAGAGCAATTCCGCAGGGCAGCTGCTTCCTGTCGGTCAGCATATCTGATTCGTCATTTACGCTTCTGAAATATTGCAGGGCCATTACCAGGATCATCAGTTTTCCTGGTTCTGCCGCTGTACGCATGGTCACTACGGGCAGATCAAATATTTCTTCCTTGTATGGTGTTTCTATCACAGCATTACCATACTCTTCTGTTTCATCTTTATCAAGGTCAATGCCCACCAGTATCAATTTACATTTAATCTGGTTGGAATAGATACGATAAGGGGCGGACTTTTTTGTTTTGAAAGAAGGCAGACTGATCTCAATATTGCCGGGCTTAGTTATTTTAGCCGATACTTTCAGGAATGTCATATTACTCATATCTGCCTGGTCGTTAAATTGGAAATCTTTCAGATAGGGAAGATCGTTGAACATTTCAACCGGAACTGCAATTTGTTTTTCCTTCCAGCTGATGAATTTATTCAGGGCGCCAGTAAGCCTGTATGTAACCTGGTTATCATTTTTGCCCGGGTTTATGGATTTAATAAGATCCCGTAATTCGCTTCCAATCCGACTCGCTTTACCAAAGTTTAAACCGCTTTTAACAGAAGCTTCGGTTCTTTCAAATTGGCGGGGTTTGGAACGTATACACTGTTTACCTTTCCAATTATAATAGATAAACTCTCCGAGTTTTCCTTTTCTGGTGTTTTTATCCAGTTTTGCCATTTTTAAACTTTATATAATTAGAAGCAGTTTTACAGCCCGCTTGTGGCTTTATTGAGCTAAAAATATGCATTATTCCATAGTTACCCCGTATTAAATGCATAGCAAATCCAATATTATATGGACTTACTATGGACTTGGTATGGATTTGATATGGACTTGGTATGGACTACATAAAATCTGTAGTAAAATATATATAAAACTCAACTATTTGATTATTATTAAGTTACAGTAATACCAATGATAATTATTTTTATCAGGGTCTATTCCATAGTGGATGAATTTTCAGGATTTTGCCATAAACAGGGCATTCCTTCGTATGTGCGCCGGCCAGGTATCCGATACTCATTAAAAATTCGTTCACGATCTCGCCGCCAGTGAAGCGGAATGTATTTTTGAAAAGTTTTACCCATTCATCTTTGGTTTTGGGATGATTGGATTCAAGCCATTTTTCGAATGAGCCATATTGTTTTTGTAGCTGAAGAATAGTCTTTGCATTTTCAATCGCGGCATTGATTTTTAACCGGTTTCTGATAATGCCGGGATCAGCCAAAAGTCTTTTCCTGTCAGCTTCTTTATAGGCAGCCACTTTTTTTATATTGAAATTGTGATAAGCTTTTCTGAAATTAGCCTCCTTCTTTAAAACAGTTTCCCAGCTCAGACCTGCCTGATTGATTTCTAAAATGAGCCTGCCGAACAATTCATTATCATCATGAATAGGAAAACCATAATGCTTATCGTGGTAAGCTTTGTGCAGATTCTTTTTTTCGCCGGACATAGTTTCAATTGCACTGCAATAAGACATAGATTTTGTTTTTGAATGATATAATTATAATAAATAGTAAAACCTGCATAAGTAAATTATGTTTATTTATTTTGGCCGGCCTGCTAATTAATATAACAAAATTCTATTAAACTATTATTGTCGTGAAAACACAGGTATTCTGTAATTTGCCGCGGATTCCGATAAACAGAGCTAACTGCCGAACAACCGATTGTATGAGAAAAGCTGCCTTTTTGCTGGTCCTGTGTGTGCTGTCACTTGCAGGTTATTCCCAAAAATATTCCGATGCTCTGCTTAACAGGCTTGATTCCGCCATTACAGAGGTTCCGCATTATGATCAGGAAAAAATTCAACGGATAAACGTGCTGCATGCGAGGGTACTTAAAAATCCTTCAGTCAACATGTATAATAATTTCCTGGATCTGTACAAAGAGTATAACATCTTTAATTATGATTCGGCCTATACATATGCACGCAGGATGCAGCAGCTGGCCCTTCAGCAAAACGACGCCGACCTGATTGCCTATGCAAAGATTAAACTTGGATTTATCCTTCTTTCCTCCGGCATGTTCAAAGAAGTGTTTGATACGCTGGGCACGATTAATCTGAAAGTACTGGATCCGGATCAGAAAGCTGAATATTTTACGCTGATGGCCCGATGTTATTATGACCTGGCGGATTATGATCACGACGATTTCTATGGGCCCCAGCATAACGCGAAGGGAAATCAATACCTGGATTCCTCTTTACTACTATTCAATAAATCTTCTTTCGAGTACGCATATTATAATGGTCTGAGAAATATCCGGTCAGGACAGATGGCAGAGGCGCTGGACTTTTTCAATAAAGCTTTACAGCAAAAAGATCTTTCCCTGCATCAACTGGCACTCACCACTTCAACCATGAGTGATATTTATATCCGGAAGGGTCAGACCGATACGGCGATTAACTTACTGGTGCGTGCCGCAATTGCAGATATCCAATCCTCTACAAAGGAGACTTCGGCGATTTTTAATCTGTCTTCACTTCTTTTCAAGAGCAGGCAAATTCAAAGAGCTTCCGTTTATATTCAAAAAGCGGTGGATGATGCCGTCTTTTATGGAGCGCGCCAGCGGAAAGTTCAGTTGAGTGCGGTATTGCCACTGATCGAAGCGGAAAAGATCAGTCAGGTCGAAAATCAGAAACAAATGCTGATCGCTTATTCTGTAGGCGCTACTTTTTTGCTGTTGGTTGTAATCATACTGGCAATCATCATCTTCCGGCAGGTTAACAAACTCAAACTGGCTAAAAAAATCATTACCCTGGCTAATGAACAGCAACATGATATTAATAATAAGCTTATTGAAGCCAACAAGATCAAGGAAGAGTATATCGGTTATTTTTTCAACGTGAACTCCGATTTCTTTGCTAAAATTGAGCGGTTTAAAAAATCGGTAGATCAGAAAATCAGCGACCGGAAATTCGATGAGATCAAATTCCTGGTGAATAATATTAACCTTAAACAGGAAAAAGAAGAACTTCTTAAAAATTTCGATAAAGTATTTCTTAAGCTGTTTCCTGATTTCGTTGCAGAATTTAATTCCCTTTTTAAAAAGGAAGACCAGATAAAACTTAAAGACAACGAACTACTCTCCACAGATCTGCGCATCTTCGCTCTGATGAGAATGGGCATACATGACAATGAAAAAATAGCCCGGATTTTAGAATATTCGGTGAATACGGTTTACACATACAAAACAAAGATTAAAAACAAATCGATCGTTCCCAACGACGAGTTCGAACACCGGATCATGGAAATAAAAACCATGTAATCATCTTATTTCCTTCATATATGTATTTTATTAATATGTTTATAACATATTATCATTCAATTATTTATAATTGAATAAGTGATCATTTTTTGAATATTATTCATATTCTGTCCATATAAATTGTAATGGCTTTCAAATCTTAGTTTTTTTGAATCTTCCTAACGATTCACCAAAATAATTGCTTTTATGAAA
>DATHNR010000388.1:0-4730 GCA_035485835.1 Puia sp. | reverse complement strand
TTTATAATCTATAATTTTAAACTTCCTGTAGAGACAGGCAACCAGAAATTCAAGCACAAGGAAGATGGGTAAAATGGGACCGATAACAGATAATATCCCATTTAACGTTTGTAAAGATTTGTAATCGCCGGACTGAATGATCCGGATTGCTTCTTTCAAACCAAAAAAATCAATCGCCCAGTCGTGAATTGATTGGATTATATCCATAGTCAAAAATAAAATACCATGAATTAAAGTAATTAAATAATTTTTCTTTTTACTATGATTTTCAGAAGGTCCTCAGATATTTTCCAGATGAAATTGAACTGGTCGTTAATTGACTTTATTACGGTAAGACTTGTTTTAATATCAGTTTCTGTGGTGTCCCTTTCCAGTTCTTGTTTCCGGATTTTGACCATTCTTTCGATTCTTTCGTTCATTTTATCTAAAATAATATGTGATCCTGTTTCGTAGGATTCCGGATCCTCAGGATCTGGAAGAACTGACTGACCGGAGTTTTCTGTTTCTGACAGTGAAGAAATTGACTGACCTGGGTTTTCTGTTTCAGACAGTGAAGAAATTGACTGACCGGGGTTTTCTGTTTCAGGAAGTGAAGAAATTGACTGACCGGGGTTTTCTGTTTCAGGCTGTAAAGAAATTTCATTTCTAATTATTTTCAATCCCTCTATTGTTTTATCCAGATTTGCAATCACTGCGTGAACCACAGGCTGATATTCTGCAACGGGGGTTGGTGGGGATTTAACGAATACAAAACTTGCCAGTGTTGCAGTATGTGAAGACATCATATAATTCAATACAACGAGTTCGTGATACGCTGCTGCATTTTTCTGTTTGCTCTTCGGCTCCGCAGTCATTTTGTTCAATGCACCCGAAATATTCGCCAGGGCTACATAAGCTTCTTTCCTTGACAACTTATACGTATTAATGGGAACAGGCCGCCCGGTGAAAAATGAGCTTACATCGTTGAAATAATTTTTATTTGCCTCCAGCATTTTCTGCAGGTATTCTCCAAATTGCTGATACGCCCATTCCGGCGAAAACAAAATATTTGCTATTAAAGCAATTGCAGAACCGATTGCAGTATCTATAACACGGTCAACGATAAGTTCCCTGAAATTATTTGGATTTAATAAATACAGGAGGATCAGAATATAGGGTGTCATCAGCGTGACGAATAACAGATACCTCGTTCGCATAAAACTGTATGCCAGTATCATGAGTACGATCATACAAATAATCATCAGCTGCCTGTCTTTAACCAGCATTAATATAATAACGCCGATTCCTGCCCCGGCAAGGGTTCCAAGTAATCTGTCCCTGTTTCTTTTTTTAGTTATACTATAGGCCGGTTTCAGAATGACGATAATCGTGAGCAGTATCCAATATCCGTGGCCGAATGGAAGGAATGTTGAAATAACAAATCCAACTACTGTAGCAAAAGATACGCGCAGGGCGTGCCGGAAGGTATTTGATTTCCAATTGAAATTATCCAGAAAAATTTTAGCATCGATATCCTGATGTGTAACAAACTGATTGTAATTCTGTATCCGTACATCCTGTTTAATTTCTTTCAGGTCATACGATGTATATTGTTGAATGGTATGAATCCGCGAGACAAAATCTTCGCTGGCGTTGATCAGTGCGCGAAGGCCGATAAAACCTTCTACATTGTCGGATGAAATTTCCTTCACCCTGAATTCTTCAAAATTTTGTTTGAGTTTTAGGAATGCCTGTTGAAGCCGGTCGTTCATTCCGTAAGTCCTCCCGCTTTTAAGTGCAATACCCGTTTCATTCAATTCTTCAGCAATCAATGAAAGAAAGTTTTTAAATGATTCCAGGATATCTGTGTTATCGAAATACTGATGGAAAATCTTATGGTGTAATTGAAGGCTCAATACCCTTTCAAAAAAATCATTGACTTCTATAAATATCAAAAGCGTTACGCGACCGGTATTGGTTGTTTCCTTTACAAAATCCCGGCTTTTATAAAGTAGTTCTCTTACAAGATTTTGTTTATCATTTATCTCTGCCTGTTTATCCAGCAGGTTTGAATAGATGATGTCGTAATTGGGATCTTTCGCATAAAATGCTGTACGATATAAAATATATTCCCCGATGGTTTGCATAAGGTCGCCCAATGCCTGTTGGGTAACTTTATAAGGACGAAAACTGTACAGCGAAAGGCTCAGAAGCATATACCAGACTCCCCCGCAAAGAATATAGGCCGCATTTAAAACGATGGCTTCTGTGCCGGCATGTTTTGTAAGGTTCAGCACCATCACAAATAATCCCGCCAGTCCGATGGATCCGGCTCTTGTACCATATACGCCAATCATTGAAAATATAAAGCAGAATACAGCGATGAGAATGCCTGTTGCCAGTGCTGATCCTACTGCAAATCCGGTGAGTAAAGAAGTAATAAAAATTACAACATTGCAAACCAGCATGGCATTTTTGCGATGCAAAACAGGTCCGACACTATCGACAATGGTCACGCAGACTGCACCAATCGACATGGTGATTCCGATGTTCTCATGGTGCAGATAAGTACCGATAATCGTGGGCAGCGTAAGACCCGCAGTAATACGAATACCTTCACTGAGGTAGTAGCTGTTGATAAAACTTCGGTATTGTGTTCTATAGTCCATTTAGGCTGAAGGCTTAAGGCGTAAGGCGTAAGGCGTAATGCTTAAGGCTTAAGGCTTAAGGCGTAAAGCATAAGACGTAAAACTAGTATAAGAATATAAGAGTATAGGAGTGTGATAATTGAACTCATAATTCATAATCCGTAATTGATATTTAATAATTAATATGTGCCTTACGCTTTAAGCTTTATGCCTTAAGCCTTTTGAAGAATTTACAAACCGAACGCACGCCGCATTCTTCGCATTTTGGTTTACGTGCCACGCAAATATAACGGCCATGCAGTATCAGCCAGTGATGTGCTTTATGTATGAGTTCCCTGGGAATGAATTGTATCAATTGTTTTTCTGCGGCAAATGGTGTCTTTGCACCGATCGTTAATCCGATACGGGCAGCAACGCGAAATACATGGGTATCGACCGCCATATTGGGTTGCTGATCTATAACAGAAGTGATTACGTTGGCTGTTTTTCTTCCAACGCCCGGGAGCCTCATCAATTCTTCCACAGTAAGCGGTACTTCTCCCTTAAAATCTTTTACCAGCATGTTTGCCATGCCGATCAGGTGTTTGGTTTTATTGTTGGGATAAGAAATGCTTTTAATGAAGGGGAATACCTCGTCAAAATGAGCTTTAGCCAGGGAGCCAGGACCGGGAAAATGAGCAAAAAACGCTGGGGTGGTAAGATTTACCCTTTTGTCCGTACACTGGGCCGATAATATAACAGAGACCAGTAGCTGGTAGGGATTGTCAAAAACGAGCTCTGTGTCGGCCTCGGGGGCATGTTCACTGAACCATTTTATTACAAAATCGAATCGCTGCTTCCGGGTCATTGATGAAAATGCTCCGAAATTAAGCTAAAATATGGCGGTAGGAATATTAGCCCAGGGAGGTAGTCTCTATGGCTGTATCACGCGCATATTGAAGTACACGCAAAACAACTTCCCTGCGGGGAGAAACCACTTGTTTTTCTGTATCTAATTGATTAACAGATGTTTGTAATTCTTCCATTTGTTCCCGAAGTGTCCAGTTTTCAGCTAATGCAACCTGGATTGCAGCTGTTAATTCGGGGGAAGACTCTTTATACAAATACCGTAAAAGATCCTCCGGTGTAAAGAGTGTCATAGGCGAAACCATTTGAATGTCCAATAATCAGAAAGCAGTAAAAAAGAACCGTCCGATAGTAAAAACGTCATTCCATTTGCGTTATTGCGTTAATTATCAAAAGTTTTTATCATTCTTTTACGCTTAACGCTTAACGCCTAACGCTTAACGCCTAACGACTCACGGGGCTTTCCGTCAAAGCCTTGTAGTACAAGCGGATAGCGCGTAATCTCCTTATACCATAGGGTATTATGCTTTTTAGCCTGTTTAGTCTTTAGGTTTGGGGGAACGATCAATTATGGTTGGCCGTTGGCGGTTGGCCGTTTGCGGTTGTTCATTGTTTGTAAAAAGCGTTTAGTGATCGGCGTTATGCTTTACGCCTTACGCTTTACGCCTTACGCCTTACGCCTTACGCCTTACGCCTTACGCCTTACGCCATAAGCTATTTTACAACGAACAAATCCTCATTGTCACGTTTCATCAGGTATTTCTCACGGGCGTATTTCTCCAGTGTTGCGGGGTTGGATTTTAGCTGGTCCAGTTCCCTGCTAACTGTTCGTATCTGTTCTTCGAAATACAATTTCCTTGCTTCCAGCTTATGTAATTCTTTTACATGGCGGAAATGAGTTGTAATAAAGTCACGATCATCAATAAATAATACCCAGACAGTAAAACAAAGTGCCGTAAGCACATATTTGTTTTTTAACCAGGAAGGAATTTTGTCGAGGTATTGTTTCATTTATTTTATCGTTGATCGTGTATCGTTTACCGTAAATCGATTTACGATCTATGAATTCTCACACTCCCACACTCTCACACTCTCACACTTTGGAAAATAAACCTTCGGTTTATTTTCCAAATGTAATTTTTCCCTTTGGATAAAATGCGTTTTTTCCCAGTTTTTCTTCAATACGAAGCAACTGGTTGTATTTAGCAATCCTGTCTGTGCGGCTGGTAGACCCGGTCTTGATTTGCCCGCAATTCA
>DATHNR010000387.1:0-2809 GCA_035485835.1 Puia sp. | reverse complement strand
GTCTCTATCGGTTCCAATGCAACGATATTGGCGGTGACCATTGCGGATCATACCGTGATCGGCGCAGGGTCTGTTGTAACAAAAGATATATTAGTCGCTGGTATTTATGCAGGCAATCCTGCAAAACTTATTCGTAACATTCCTAAAAAATAGCGATATGCGAATTCCATTCGTAGATTTAAAAGCACAATATTATTCCATACAAAGGGAAATAGATGAAGCCATCGCGGCTGTTATCAATCAAACGGCATTTATCGGAGGGCCTTTCGTAAAATCATTTGAAAAAGATTTTGCCGAAGCTTATGGTGTGAAGCATGTGATCTCCTGCGCAAACGGAACGGATTCACTTTATATTCTCATGAAAATGATGGGTATTGGCGAGGGTGATGAAGTAATAACTGCAGCCAACAGCTGGATCTCCAGTTCAGAAACCATTTCGCAGACAGGAGCGAAACCTGTTTTTGTTGATGTGCATCCGGAATATTACAGTATGGATGAAAACAAACTGGAGGCGAAAATCGGCCCTCATACGAAGGCGGTAATCGTAGTACATCTCCAGGGGCAGGCCTGCGAAATGGAAAAAATAAAAACCATCTGCGATAAGCATGGAGTAGCCCTGATAGAAGATTGTGCGCAGTCACATTTTTCAGAATACAAGGGCAAAAGAGTTGGACTTTTCGGTATCGCGGGTTCTTTTAGTTTTTATCCTGGCAAAAATCTCGGCGCATACGGAGATGCAGGATGTATGATCACGAATGACGACGCGCTGGCAGAAAAATGCAGGATGTATTCACAACATGGCGCTCTGAAAAAACACAACCATATTATAGAAGGAATCAACAGTCGCCTCGATGGTATGCAGGCAGCTATATTATCTGCCAAACTTCCACATCTGGCGGACTGGACAAACAAGAGAATTCAAAATGCCGCTCTGTATCATAAATATTTAAAAGGCATAGAGGGAATTTGTTTACCGGCCCAGCGCCCCGATACAAAACATACCTGGCATTTATATGTGATACGGACCAAACAGCGGGACAAACTGGCCCAGTGGTTATCGGGAAAAGAAATTGAAACATCGGTTCATTATCCAACAGCACTTCCCAACCTTCCTGCGTATAAATATCTGGGCTATAAGCCGGATGATTTTCCGGTAGCCAGTTCTTTACAGGATGAAATTCTTTCGCTGCCCATGTTTGCAGAGTTGAATGAAGAAATGATCTCCTATGTTGCAGAGAATATCAATTCATGCCCGCTTCTTTCTTAACCGGAAAAAGAATACTGGTGATATCTCCCCAGGCCTGGGGAAATATGCTGATTTCCAAGCACCATTATGCGTTGGAACTTGCCAGGCGTGGTAACCAGGTTTATTTTCTGAACCCGCCGGATAATAATCACTGGAATTTAAAGGGAGCCGATAAAAGAATTGAGATTCGTGTTTCAAATGCAGATCCGAATCTCTGGCTGGTGGACCAGGTTTTGTATTTCCCTTATATTTTTAAATTTCATGCGCGGAATATTTATAACCTGCTTATTAAAAAACAAATCCGCAACATCCTGGAAGTAATCGGCAAGCCGGTTGATATAGTATGGTCATTCGATCTCGGAAATCTTTTTCCGCTGGCTTATTTTAAAAATGACATTTATAAAGTATTTCAACCGGTGGATGAGCCCGGCGACGGACAGGCCATCCTGGCGGCGCGAGGAGCAGACATTATATTTTCTGTAACACAGGAGATACTGGATAAATATGAGAATTATAAAGTCACCCGAAGCTTCATAAATCATGGTCTTGCTGATGAATTTACAGATGTAAAGAATGATGAAGGATCAGGATCAGAAAGAGTACAGGCGGGTATGTCGGGCAATCTGTTAAGGACCGACCTGGACAGATCAACACTATTGAAAATTGTTCAGGAAAATTCCGATGTTGATTTTCATTTTTTTGGAAGTCATAAAGCGGAGGAATCCAATATCAGTGGTAAAGCTGATGGGGAGACAGAAGATTTTTTAAGACAATTGCATTCATTTGCCCATGTAAACATGCATGGGGTTTTAAAAACAAAAGCGCTGGCACTTTATTTAAATAAAATGGATATACTCCTGATCTGTTATGATATTGATAAGGATCAGAGTCGTGGTACTAATTATCATAAGGTAATGGAATACCTGAGTACAGGAAAGGTAATCGTATCGAATAATATTTCAACCTATAAAAACGAGCCGGAGCTTGTACGCATGGCTCAGAACAGGATGAACAATGATGAGCTGCCTGCATTGTTCAGGGAAACCGTTTTGAATCTGAAATCATTCAACCGGCCCGAGCTGGTAGAAAAAAGAAAGCAGTTCGCCATGAAAAATACTTATAAGAAACAGTTAGACATGATAAATTTGGAAATTGAATCAGACAGGGTTCAGCATTCTTAAAATCATAACTTAGCTTATGAAAGTATTATTACTGGCAGGAGGTTTCGGAACCAGACTGAGTGAAGAAACCGACATACGACCTAAACCCATGGCTGATATCGGCGGCAAGCCGATCATCTGGCATATCATGAAAGGATATTCGCAGTATGGATTCAATGAATTCATCGTGCTCCTTGGATATAAGGGTTATTATATCAAAGAATATTTCGCCAATTATTTTCTTCACCAGAGCGATGTGACCATTGATTTAAGTAATAATGGAATGCAGGTTCATAACAATTCATCGGAGCCCTGGAAAGTAACCCTGCTGGATACAGGATTGGAAACCATGACCGGAGGCCGCATTAAACGTGCGAAAGAATTTATTGGCAATGAACCTTTT
>DATHNR010000386.1:0-7258 GCA_035485835.1 Puia sp. | reverse complement strand
TCCTGCAGCATGATGCAGATCATCCACTGTCTCAAACAGGGGCACGATGTCCAGATTGATCTGGTCTTTTTTGAGACCGCCCAGGAGGAACAGGCCATAAACTTCCATCACGTTACTTGCGCTGTTGCATTGGCTGATAATATAACGGTTGCATCCGGATTCACCGTTTTTTTCCTGAATGACTTTTACAGCCCGGACGCTCGCCAGGGTATCGTTCGTGAGCTCGTCTGAAAAAGTCGTCTTTGAAACAGGTTTCAGGTGTGCGAGTATTTTTATTTTTTCTTTTTCGTTCAGTTCGTCATAATCACCCGGAAATATTTCGTCCCTTTCGTTGATAATATTCAATACTTTTTCATGTACGGAACTTTCCTGGCGTAAATCCAATGTGGCAAAATGAAGTCCGAAAATGCGCATCTTACTTATGAAATTATCCACCATAGTGAGGAATAACCCGTTATTCTGGTATATAAGTACTTCCCGTATCTTAAGCATGGCTTTGAGCATGTCTGAGAAATGGAAGGGCCTGGAAGGATCAGGAGTAAATAATTCCTGATATAATTTTTCTTCCCAGTTCGCAATGATCAGATCCACTTCTTTAAAAGTCAGCCTTCGTTTGAGCCTGCGAACATCAAAATAATAACAGCGCAAAAGAGCTGCACGTAAGGATTCTGCAACTTTTAAAGTAGTATCCGTTTTTACGAAAGGGTTGCCGTCGCGGTCTCCTCCCGGCCAGAAACCCATTTGAATTACCGGGTTCTTATCACTCACAGCGTCAGGAAACTGCGATTTAAGTGAGGAAAGTATTTTTCCGGCTGCATGATAAAAAACATTTTCCAGGTACCAGATCAAACTGATGGCTTCATCATACGGCGTTGGTTTATTTTTTTTAAAGAAAGGGGTCTTGCCCAATTGCTGCATGAATGTATTTATTTCAGCGGCGTTATTCTGGATGACTGCACGGGAGAGGTCGTTTATAATACCCAGCACCGGGCCCGGATAAAACTGGGTTGGATGAGCCGTCAAAACCAGTCTTACATCATAATCAGTCAGTTTTTCCTTCAGCTCTTTTTCTTTGTTGTATTGAATGATTTCAGAAGAAAGATGTTTCAGTGAACCGGGGCCGCCCATATCGTTTACGCTGGTAAACGCTGCGTCTTCCAATGCATCAAAGAGTACAACCTGTCTTTCCACATATTGAACAAAGCGAAACAGGATATCTGATTTTTCACGGTCAGTTCCCCCGGGAAAATGTTTACTGAAAAATTCTTCAATAATTTCAACAGGGCTCTGTTTTTTATGATATCCCTCTTCACAATAAGTAAGCAGGAGGGATAAAAAAATACCCGTTTTTTCTATCCTGTGAAAAGGAAGTGAAGTGAAAAGACTGTTATAAAGCTGAAACTTAATACCTACCAGGTTTTTAAATTCCTGCAATCCGGAGGATTGGTTATTCATAAGCGAATTTAAAATTCATTCAACAAATCGAGCAATATATGAACAGGAAATCAAAACAATTGGGAAAAATCATTCCATATAGTATAAATTATCATGATTTGTTTCATTTTCATTAATATAATTCCTTAGCTTTGCCTCTCTTATTAAATGAATCATCCGGCAAGTCATATTAACAATATTCCCTTTATTACCCGCATTTCCGGTGGGATCATTTCTATTACCACAACGACCCTTTAGGGGTTGTATAATTACATATCATTCCCGGGCCTATGGCTGCTTGTTAAGCAGTTTATTTTTTGCAATTTTTCTTTTTTACAATTTTATTTATGCAGGTTCTTAAGTTTGGAGGTTCTTCAGTAGCCAATGCATCGAACATCAGTAAATGCATTGCCATTATAAGCAAAGCCATCGAAAAGGATAAGACGATTGTAGTAGTTTCAGCGCTCGGCGGTATTACCGACAACTTGCTGCATTGCGCCAGCGCGGCTTCGGCCGGAGATGAAAAATATACAGAATCCCTCAAAAGTATTGAGCAAAGGCATTTGGATACCGTGCGGGAATTGATTCCGGTTACCAGTCAGAGCAGCATCCTGAGTATGGTTAAAAAAACATGTAATGAACTGGAAGATATTTTCAAAGGGATATTTCTACTCCGGGAGCTATCTGCCCGTACGACGGATTGTGTACTGAGTTTCGGGGAATTACTTTCGTCCCGAATTTTATCTGCCAGTCTCACAGCTCAGGGTATGCCAAATACCTGGAAAGATTCCAGGGATGTTGTTGCAACTGATTCCCGTTTTGGACATGCACTGGTGGATTTTCCGGTAACACAAAAAAAGATGATCGCTTATTTTCAGCAGATACAGGGTTCTCTGTATATCGTACCCGGCTTTCTCGCTTCGGACGCACTGGGAATTACAACTACCCTGGGGAGGGGAGGTTCTGATTATACCGCCGCTATTTATGGAAATGCACTAAACAGTAGCAGAATTGAAATCTGGACAGATGTGTCTGGCATGATGACAGCTGATCCGCGACTGGTCAGCAATGCGCGTGTCATTCCTGATATCTCTTACCAGGAAGCCATGGAACTTTCCCATTTCGGAGCCAAAGTAATTTATCCCCCGACACTTCAACCTGTCATGAATAAAGGCATTCCGGTCTGGATCAAGAATACATTTGCTCCTGCCGACCCGGGTACCCTGATCGAAAAAGTTTCCAGTACAACAGGAAACAGTATACGCGGAATTTCAAGTATCCACAGAATTGCCCTTCTAAGCCTGGAAGGAAGTGGTATGGTCGGCATCCCGGGATTTTCAAAAAGACTATTTGAATCATTATCAAGCCAGCAGATAAACGTTATCCTGATCACACAGGCATCATCGGAACATTCCATATGTGTGGGTGTGGACAGTTCACAGGCAGCATTGGCAAAAATTTCCATCGACGATGCCTTTGCTCCAGAAATTCAGGCTGGCTCCGTAATGCCCCTTATAGTGGAAGAAGAACTGGCTATTGTAGCGCTGGTGGGAGACAATATGAAAAGCCATCCGGGTATCAGCGGCAAATTATTCGGCGTTCTTGGCAGGAATGGCATTAATGTGAGGGCTATTGCCCAGGGTTCATCGGAAAGAAATATCTCCGCAGTGATCTCGACAAAGGACGTCAAGAAAGCAGTAAACGTTTTACATGAAGAATTTTTTGAAGCCACTTATAAACAGCTAAACCTGTTTATTACAGGTACGGGCAATGTGGGCAAAAGACTGATTGCGCAGCTTGCACAGCAAAAACATTTTCTGCTGGATCAGCTTCGGCTACAGGTGCGCGTTACAGGACTCGCAAACAGCCGTCATATGCTGATCCAGGAAGAAGGGATCGATCTGAACAACTGGCAGCCTGAATTGGAAAAAGGAAGTCCGATGCAACTGCGTGATTTTATTAAGACCATTCATTCAAAAAATCTGCGTAATTCAGTATTTGTGGATGTAACTGCCAATAAAGAAGTGGCGTTGGGATATGAACATCTTTTGCTGAAGAGTATTTCTGTGGTGGCCTGCAATAAAATCGCGAGTTCCTCACCTTACAGTTATTACCGGAGGCTGAAAGACTTGTCGAAGGAATTCAATGCAGCTTACTATTTTGAAACCAACGTAGGCGCGGGACTTCCGGTTATCGGCACGCTGAATGATCTCTTGCGGAGCGGAGATAAAATCAGAAAAATAGAAGCCGTACTAAGCGGCACACTCAATTTTGTTTTTAATCATTACGATGGTAAAATGAAATTCGCAAAGGTTGTCAGGCAGGCACAGGATGAAGGTTATACTGAACCCGATCCCCGTCTTGACCTGAGTGGTACCGATGTAATGAGAAAGATTATGATCCTGGCCCGCGAAGCCGGGAATGCAATTGAAATGGAAGATATCAGCAATAATGTTTTTCTTCCCGCATCCTGTATGAAAGGTTCAGTGGAAGATTTTTATTTAGCTATGGAAAAGGAAGAAGCACATTTTAAAAAATTATTTGACGCAGCTGAATCAGAGGGAAAAAAATTAAAATTTGTTGCGGGTTATGAAAATGGGAAAGCTTCAGTAGGACTTCAGCATGTAGGCCCTTCCCACGATTTTTATCATTTGTACGGCAAGGATAATATCGTGCTTTTTTATACTGACCGTTATCCGGAACAACCTCTGGTAATTAAGGGCGCAGGTGCAGGCGCGGAAGTAACAGCATCCGGCGTTTTTGCAGATATCATGCGTGCAGCCAATATTTGATTATTATGATGAAGGAAATTACCATACATGCACCAGCCACTGTTGCCAATCTGGTTTGCGGTTTTGATGTGCTCGGACTTTGCCTCGCTGAACCTTACGATATAATGAAGGTTCGTCTGCTCGATCAAAAACAGGTTATCATCCGCACAACAGATAATTTTCCATTGCCAAGTGATCCTGCTATGAATACTGCCGGGGCGCCACTCTTGGAAATGATAGCTTTTTTAAAGCAGGATATTGGTTTTGAAGTTATCATTACCAAAAAGATCAAACCGGGAAGCGGGATAGGATCCAGCGCAGCCAGTGCTGCAGGTGCAGTCGTAGCCGCCAACGAATTACTGGGCAATATCTTTACAAAAGAAGAACTCGTTCGTTTTGCCATGTTCGGAGAAAAAGTAGCTTCCGGAGTTAAACATGCGGACAATATCGCACCGTGCATCTATGGAGGTGTAACCCTGATACGTTCTATTTTTCCACTGGATATCATTCCTATTTCCTCACCGATATTATTCGTAACAGTTTTACATCCGCAAATTGAAGTAAGAACTTCGGATGCGCGCGAAATATTAAGAAAGGAAGTGCTTTTGAAAGATGCTATCCGGCAATGGGGAAATATCGGAGGATTGGTTGCAGGTTTAATGAAAGGGGATTATGATCTCATTGGCAGGTCGCTGGAAGACGTAATTATTGAACCGGTGCGCTCTATACTCATTCCGGGTTTTGATATCATAAAGGCCGAATGCAGGTCTGCCGGCGCTATTGGGGGAGGCATATCCGGTTCGGGGCCTTCGATATTTATGCTTAGCAGGGATGAACAAACGGCGAATATTGTAGCGGCGGTAATGAAATCTGTGTATGATAAGATAGGCGTGAATTATCACATTTACGTAACTACAATCAATCATCAGGGAGTTAGAACGCTTAACGCTTAACGCGTAACGCTTAACGCTTAACGCGTAACGCGTAACGAATGAAGAGATTTAATGAATTTTAATGTTATACTATAATCTAAATAAACCTTCGGAGAAAGTTGATTTCAGAATTGCAACCATACAGGGGTTGGGATCTGAAAAAGGATTATTTTTTCCTGAACGCATTCCTATATTTCCTTCATCCTGTATAAATAATCTGGAAAATTTTTCTGATGATGAGATCGCGTGGTCTGTAATGAATCAATATGTGGGTGAAGCGATCCCGGAAAAAATACTTCGTCAAATAACTGCTGAAACCATCGCATTCGATATTCCACTGGTTCCTGTTTCTAAAAATATTTATACGCTCGAATTATTTCATGGACCCACACTGGCCTTTAAAGATGTGGGGGCCCGATTTATGAGTCGCTGTCTTGGATATTTTATGAAGGATAATGACCGTTCTGTTACGGTGCTGGTTGCAACATCAGGCGATACAGGTGGCGCAGTAGCCAATGGATTTTTGGGAGTTGAAGGTGTGAATGTCGTTATTCTTTATCCTTCGGGTAAAGTAAGCCCGGTACAGGAATTACAACTCACCACAGCAGGCAGAAATATTACTGCCCTTGAGGTAGAAGGAAGTTTTGATGATTGTCAGGCCCTGGTGAAACAGGCTTTTTCAGATAAGGAACTGGCTGAAAAGATCTTTTTAACATCAGCAAATTCCATTAATGTCGCCCGCTGGCTTCCGCAGCAGATCTATTATTTTCTGGCCTGGAAACAATGGAAGAATAAATTAAAGCCACCGGTCATTTCAGTACCCAGTGGAAATTTCGGAAATATCTGTGCAGGTTTGCTGGCATTTCATTCAGGTCTTCCCGTAAAACATTTTATTGCGGCGTGTAATATGAATGCCGTTATTCCCGAATATTTAAAGACAGGTGTATACAATCCAGTAAAAGCCATGTCCACCTTATCCAATGCAATGGACGTTGGTGATCCGAGTAATTTTGTTCGAGTACTGGCTTTATTCAATTCCGAATTTGAACCTCTGAAACAAACAATGAGCAGCGAAAGTATTAGTGATGAAGAAACGGGCGCTGCAATAAAAACTCTTTTCCGGGATTTCGGATATCTGGCAGATCCACATGGAGCTGTTGGTTGGCTGGCTCTGAATCGTTGGCTGAAAAATCATCCGGACCAGGAGGGTTTTTTCCTGGAAACTGCACATCCGGTTAAATTCCCGGATACGGTGGAAAAGTTTACAGGCGAGCCCGTTCAAATTCCCGATTCGGTTCAGGCCTTATACAGTAAAAAGAAAACTTCTGTGAGAATACAAGCCGATTATAATGACTTCCGAAAAAAATTGCTAGGAGAATAAAGGATAAGTTTTTTTCTAATGGCATTTCTTTATTTTTATAGCATTAAACCTTAAAAATAAACCATGAAACATTTGAAATGCCTTACGCTTCTAAGCTTCATTTTATTAATAGCCGGCCGGGGATTTGGACAGAAAGTTAAGTTAGAGGAGGGGGACCTTTCTCCACTGAAAACTGAAAAAACACTGGCATTCGCTTTTACCTACGATAGCATGATGATAGGCAGTAGTGGACATCATCCGCCAGGACCTCCACATCCACCAGGACATGGACATGGGCAACAGACAGAGGCAGAATACGTTGAAAAACACACGGAAGATTATAATAAAAAATCACCTGGAAAAGGCGATGAGTGGGCCAAGGCCTGGAAAGATGACAGGGAAACTTTATACGAACCCGGCTTCACAAAAGAATTCGAAAAATATGGCGGACTTCAGCCTGACCCGAAATCGAAATATACTCTGATATTCAAAACCACCAATACTGAACCGGGATTTAATGTTGGCTTCATGCGTCATAATGCTGAAATCAGCGGAGTTGCCTGGATTGTTGAAACTGCCAATAAATCTCATGTAATCGCTAAGATCAGTGTAATAAATTCTCCGGGTGGAAGTTTTTTTGAAAATGATTATGCCACGGATGAACGAATTTCTACCGCATATAGTGAGGCGGGAAGGGGACTTGGATATTTTATTAAGGGCAAGCTGTAATTCAATAACAGTAATTGTTTTAATATATCCGG
>DATHNR010000385.1:0-10991 GCA_035485835.1 Puia sp. | reverse complement strand
TCTCTTAAGTGAAATCTATGAAAATAATTATTATAGCTCTGTTGAGTATCGCTTCACTTGAAGTATCTGCCCAAAAAAATACGATGCAGTTTTTCCGTCCTTATGATGAACGGGGCCTGCATATGTTCGAAACAACCAAGGCCGATACGATACCATTTAAAAAACTGCGTGTCCAGGTAGGAGGAAGTTTTGAACAGACTTTTCAAACTTTACGCGATGTAAACACAGCTGAGCCTTTATTTTTACCACAATACAAAGGAAATGTGAATAGTCTTATTCCATTGTCAAATGGTTTCAACCTGGCAATGGCCAATCTGAGTATTGATGCCCAGCTTTCTGATGGTATCAGGGTTAACCTGACTGTTTATCTTTCTTCCCGTCATCATGAAGATACCTGGGTAAAAGGTGGCTATATTCAGTTCGATAAACTTCTATTCCTGCATAATGATGTTGTTGACAACATTATGAAATCTGTAACGATAAAGATCGGGCAGTTCGATGTGGATTACGGTGACCAGCATTTCCGAAGAACAGACGGAGGCAGCACTTTATATAATCCATTCGTTGAAAACTATATCATGGATGAATTTGCGACAGAAATTGGTGCAGAATTCTTCTATCACCATAAATCCGGATTATTTGTAATGGGGGGAATTTCCAACGGCGAACTGGATCCAACTGTTGTAGCACCTACAAAAATGGATACTCTGACAGGACAGGTAAATAAATATGATCCCGCTTTTCATGGCAAGATCGGATTTGACAAACAGTTCAACCAGGATTTCCGGTTCAGGCTGACAGGATCTTTTTATTCGGATGTAAGCGCCAACAGCAATACATTATTTGGAGGCGACCGCACCGGTTCTCATTATTTCTACGTCATGGAAAACCAGAATGTAGCGAATGGAACATCGATTTCTGATGAAGTGGATTACAGCCCTTTTTCCGGAAGATTTAATCCGGGATTCACAGAACAGGTAAGCACTGTTATGATAAATCCTTTTATAAAATATAAAGGCCTTGAACTGTTTGCCACTTATGAAAATGCACATGGCAGGTCTATAACTGAAACAACTAAGCGTCAGGCTATTCAATACGCCGCCGATCTTATCTACCGTTTCCCGGCTGAAAAAGAAAACTTTTGGATTGGCGTAAGGTACAATACTGTAACATCTGCTGTTCAGGGGCTAACCCAGGATATAACCATAAACCGTGAAGTAGCTTCAGCCGGTTGGTTTCTTACAAGAAATATTATGTTGAAAGTAGAATATGTAAACCAGGTTTATCAGAATTATCCGGTTAACAATATCCTGAATGGAGGAAAATTTTACGGAACCATGTTTGAAGCGGCCATCGCATTCTAGTATCTGGCTAATGTAATATTATGATGAAACAAATTAAAATATTGGTTAATGAAATTCAGCCTATCTTACCTGTGCGATCATTTATTTAAAAAAATTGTATGGCAACAAAACCTAAATTACCTAAGGTCAAAGTAAAGGATCAAAAAATTAAGGTTAAACTTGCCGATCTGGTTAAATCAAAATCACATGTGGTGGTTGAAATCATAGAATATGTGCCACATTCAGTTGTTGCAAAATCTATATTAAAAAAATTAACCGGTAGTGTCAGTGTGATGTCGTTCGATAATGGCGAAGGACTAACTGAAAAAACCTCTCCATTCGACACATTCGCTCAAATCATAGAAGGCAAAGCAAATATTGTAATTGATAAAGTATCTCACCTGCTTCAAACCGGAATGGGGATCATTATCCCGGCTCATTCCGCGAATTATATCAAACCCAACGGAAGATTTAAAATGATCTTAACACTCATCAAAAGCGGGTACGAATAATTGCTCACAGATCCTCCAGCATCGAACGCCTCTTACTTCTTAATTGCTTAAAATGCGAAGGTGTTAAGCCGGTTACTCTTTTAAACTGACTGGATAAGTGGGACACACTGCTGTAGTGCATTTGGTAAGAAATTTCTGTAAGTGTCAGTTCATTATAAACCAGCAGTTCTTTTACCCGCTCGATTTTATGAATAATGAAGAATTTTTCAATTGTAACACCTGCTACTTCGGAGAACAGGTTCGACAGGTAGGTATAATCGTGGTTTAGCTTATTACTCAGGTATTCTGATAAATTAATCGTCATGGGTTCCTCCGAATAATGAACCAGTTCGATAATAATGTTCTTTATTTTTTGGATAAAAACACTTTTCTTATCATCCAATAATTCAAGACCCGACTTTAGAAGAGCTACTTTAAATTCATCGTGTTGTTCCGGTGTCATTTCTTCCAGGAGCTCAACCTCACCTAATTCCACCACCATATGTTTCAGTCCGAGTTTTGTCAATTCATCTTTGACTACCATTTTACAACGAATGCAGACCATATTTTTAATAAATATTCTCACTTGCAAATATTAAAGGTGACCGGCACGGAATCCGTTAGAAAGGCAGAAGAAGTTCAAACGAAATTGGAGATGACTGTTAATATAGCTCCTTATTACTTCATAATCGCTATTCATTGGTCATTATTCTGTTAATAGAGACAATACCAGATCAAAACCTGTGAATTGTGTAACATTTTGAATGAAATGCGCTACAAATAGAATGTCAAAAGGTAAATACCAGATTTCTACACCTGAATGAAAATCCGTAAATGTTACAACAATATAGCAGTTATCTGTAATGGTCAGCAGGATAAATTAACTCATCTTGCAGTAGAAAATAAAAAGTCTAAAAACTTCGATTATGAAACAAATTATCAGAAATATTTTTGGACCGAAACCAAAAATAGTTCGTCATCAACAAAATCAATTTGAAACTGCCCTGGCTTTTAAGGTTATAAGTCCATTGTCAAACATCACGCTGGCCAATGAAATGATGGAAGCAAATCATAAAGACAGCGACATGAAACTATTTTCAGATATCATAAGAAGGAACTGTAATCGAATCAATCAATTAGTCATTGATACCCGCGTTAATGAAATGTCTTTCGTATTTGCAGAAAAATAGAATTGGAACGCTCTCTCCGGGCGAAGTTTTATAACCATAAGTTTTGTTACTTTATGATACAAACATGAACTAACGAAATTTATCGCCAGATGAAAAATCAGCTAATCGTTTTTACCCTTTCTTATTTATCGGTTTGCATCAGTTGTAATACCCCAAACGAACCCTCAAAAGTTGTCGTAACGGACAGCGCATTCGGCAAAGTGGAGTTGTATGACAGCAGCGCTTCGGATATTATCAATGTTAATGCAGTTGTCGAAGTAATCGGTAGAAACTATAAATGGTGCGAAGGGCCTGTTTGGGTACCGTCAAAACAAATGCTGCTTTTTTCAGCAGTCAGGGAAAATACAATATACAGATGGGATGGAAAGGATACACCCATTGCTTATCTCACACCATCGGGATACACTGATACGGCATTTCGTGCCGGTGAAAATGGATCTAACGGACTTGCGCTGGATAAAGATGGGAAATTATTACTCTGTCAGTCCGGCAATCGCCAGGTAGTTCGTCTGAATGCGCCTTTAGATTCACCTACACCTAAATTTACCGTTCTTGCAAAAAATTATAAGGGAAAGAGGTTTAACAGTCCTAATGATCTTGTTGCCGACAGAAAGAATAATATTTATTTTACCGATCCCATATATGGTTTACCTAAGTATGAAAATGATCCCAGCAGGGAATTAAAATTTGAAGGCGTTTATAAGATCAGCAGTTCGGGTAAACTCAGTTTGCTGATCGACAGTATTTCGAGACCGAATGGAATTGCCTTGTCACCTGATCAAAAAATATTGTATGTTGGCAGTAGTGACGAACACACCAAATGGTATGCTTACCAATTGGACAGTAACGGCAATATTCTAAGCGGAAAAATATTACTGGATGGATTCCCATTAAAAGCAAAAGCTAAAATAAAATCAGGCGCCGACGGGTTCAAGACGGATAACAATGGGAATATCTTCAGTTCCGGACCGGATGGCATCAATATCATATCTCCTGCAGGGAAGTTACTGGGATTGATAAGAATTTTTAATAAGCAAACTTCCAACTGCGCTTTTAATGAAACTAAGGATATACTTTTCATTACTGCGAATGACTGGGTACTCAGGATTAAAATAAAATAAACCATGTTAAGAAGACAATTTATCAGCACTTCAGCAAAAGCTTCTGCTACTGCACTTGTACTTTCTTCAGGGATTTTTAAATCCGGACCCCTGCTGGATAAAATAGGTATCCAGTTTTTTTCTCTTCCGAAGATGTTGGATGAGAATCTTACCGGGGCATTATCCATGTTATCAAAAATTGGTTATAAAGAAGCGGAACTATATGGACCTTATTCTTTCAGCACTCCTTCAGCTATTGAAAGATGGAATGCAGTCACACCTTCTCTTGGTTTTAAGGGAAGCGGTTACTTCGGACATACCGCCAAAGAAATGAAAAAGCTTTTGGAGGATAATGGTTTTTCGGTTCCTTCTATTCATACAGATCTGGATACGCTTCAAACAAGAATGGATAAACTCGGAGAAGCAGCCAGGGTTTTAGGAAATACATATGTCGTTCTACCTTCCATTCCTCCTGAAAATAGAAAAACGCTTGATGATTATAAAAAAATGGCGGAGTCTTTTAATAAAATTGGTGAATCTGCCAAAGCGCAGGGTGTGAAATTCGCCTATCATAATCATGGGTATGGACTGAAAGAAGTTAATGGGCAAATTCCTTTAGAAATAATTTTTTCCAACACAGATCCCTCCCTTGTATTTTTTGAAATGGATCTTTACTGGACAACCGCCGGCGGTGGTGATCCGATCGCATTGCTTGAAAAGTATAAAGGCCGCTATCCGCTGATGCATGTAAAAGATATGGTGAAGAAAGTGCATTTTTCAGGTGATGGCGGAGACCCCAAACAATGGATCGAATTATTCCCCTATATGACCACCGCTGGCAATGGCGTGCTTGATCTGAAGTCCATTATTTCCAAGGCAAAAGAAAACGGTACGAAACATTTTATCGTTGAGCAGGACATGGTAAAAGAACCCGAAGTGGCATTGAAGAAAAGTTTTGACTACCTGGCATCTTTATAATACTAAGTATCTATTCCCCACTCAAATGAACTGTTCTTAACCTGGTATCCCGGTTTAGAAATAAAAATAATATAAATCATATGTTATAATGAATAAATCATAGCCCTCTTGATTTCAGGTGATTACACTGTTTCGAGTCATATTAGATTAAATAATATGTGAGAATCGGCAATATATTTTTATATTTTCTTTATATTTACTGCCGATGGATCATATATTTTTAATCTTCAGATGATAAAACACCCATTATGACAATCAAAACTTTCAAGAACTACGCGCCTTTTATCACATTATTAATCCTTTCGGTGGTTGTTCTTTTCATACCAACACTGCCCAATTTTGATGAGGGAAAGTATAATGTGGCAGATATCGCCTGGATATTGGTCGCCACAGCCCTGGTATTTCTTATGACACCCGGATTGGCATTCTTTTACGGAGGTATGGTAAACCGGAAAAATGTGCTTTCCACGATGATGAAAAGCACAGTCGCCGCGGGAGTTGTTGGGGTGTTATGGATTATTGTCGGTTATAGTTTGTGTTTTGGAGACAGTTTTCATGGAATAATTGGGAACCCCTTCACCCATTTATTCTATAAAGGAGTGGCATCGGGTGCTCCATGGGGACCGGCGCCAACTATTCCAAAATCCTTATTCTCCATGTTCCAGCTGATGTTTGCCATTATAACGCCCGGCCTGGTAGTGGGTGCCATTGCTGAAAGGATGCGTTTTATATCATACGTATTATTTACAGTTCTTTTTAGCCTTTTGGTATATGCGCCCCTGGCACATTGGAGCTGGCATCCGGATGGTTTCCTCGCAAAAATGGGAGCACTGGATTTTGCAGGAGGAACTGTTGTCCATATTTCAGCAGGCTGCGCAGCACTGGCAGGTGCGCTGGTATTGAAAAGAAGAAAGGTTCATATTGAAAAAATTGAAAATAAGCCGGCTAATATTCCATATATATTAATAGGAACCGGGCTGCTCTGGTTCGGATGGTTTGGCTTCAATGCTGGCTCTGCCCTGGCAGCCAACACACTTGCAGTTTCTGCTTTTTCTACTACCAATACTGCAGCGGCAGCGGCAGGATTATCATGGATGTTTTTTGATGTGATGCGTGGTAAAAAACCTTCTGTGGTTGGATTCTGCGTGGGTGCTGTAGTAGGACTTGTTGCCATTACACCTGCCGCAGGATTTGTAGCAATACCACAAAGTATATTTATTGGTGTCATTGCTGCGATGGTTTCTAACCTGGTTGTTCACCTGAAATCAAAGACAATTGTAGATGATACACTGGATGTATTTCCATGTCACGGTATCGGTGGTATGGTTGGCATGCTGATGACAGGAATTTTCGCAACGAAAGCAGTAAACGCTGCAGGAAACGATGGATGGGCCTATGGGAATATGAGTTTTTTTCTCACCCAGCTGAAAGCCATGAGTATTGCTGTAGCATATAGTTTCACCGTGTCTTTCCTGATATTCAAGTTCATCAATTTTATTGTACCCCTGCGTGTAAGTGATAAGGAAGAAGCGGAAGGGCTTGATGCGAGTCAGCATAATGAAAACTATGTTCAGGGAACCTTACTCGTGGGAACACCTGAAGGATTGCGTGAAGTGGAAATTACAAATCACTGACTCATCAATTAAAAAGATTCATCACATAAAAATATTCTCTGTTTGTTTTTTAGTTTAGTCTTGTTGATGCTGCAAAAAGGGAAGCTGACCGCTTCCTTTTTTCTATTTGGGTTCTGCAGGATTTAAATAGATTTACCTGTCTTTAAAAAATGAAATGCCTATGTTCCGTGGTGCCGTCAGCCGCAGGATGGAATACCTGATAAGTTCAGGTTTCATTTGTGGTGTATCAGCCATCTGTTTTTTATTTACCAGGTATATAGGACCGGAAGTGGTTGCTTTTATTCTTTTACTTGCCGTTTCCCTCATCGCTATGTTTTTTGATATCCTGCCTGTACTGCTGGCTGCAACACTGAGCGCCGTTATCTGGGATTATTTTTTCCTCCACCCAAGATTTAATCTCCGGGTTGGAAATACGGAGACAAAAATTATGTTGTCCATGTATTTTGTGATTGCCCTTGTCAGTGCTGTTCTTACTTATAAAATCAGGCAGATCGAAAAAATCGCCAGGCAAAAAGAAGAACGTCTGGAAAATATCAGATTATACAACACATTGCTCAATTCTCTTTCACATGAATTCAGGACTCCGCTGGCTTCGATCATTGCTGCTACGGATAACCTGATGACTTCCCCCTCTTTGTTGTCAGAAGAAATCAGATCCAGTCTCATTGAAGAAATATCAATTGCCTCTTTCCGGTTGAACAGACAGGTTGAAAATTTATTGAATATGTCAAGGCTTGAATCCGGATTCTTACAAATAAAAAAAGACTGGTGTAATATAAAAGAACTGGTAGAAGCAGTTCTGCAGCGTCTGGAAGAATCTCTTAAAAATTTTAGAATAAGTATTGAAATTCCTGATAATTTTCCGCTTTTTAAACTAGATTACGGTCTAATGGAACAGGTATTTTATAACCTGATCTATAACGCAATCCAATATACTCCGGAAAATTCCTGCATTACGATTTCATCTTCCTATATAGAATCATCACTGATGATCATTGTCGAAGACAATGGCCCGGGAATTCCTGAAATCGAGATTCCAAAAGTGTTTGATAAGTTTTACCGGCTAAAAAATGTTTCGATCGGAGGAACGGGTCTGGGTCTTTCCATTGTTAAAGGATTTGTGGAAGCTCATTCGGGTACCATTGAACTCAGTAACAGGGAACAGGGAGGCGCCAGATTTAAAATGAATATCAAGACAGAACGTTTATATAACCCGCCTGATGACATCACCCAATCCTGAGATACTTGTCATTGATGATGAATTACAGATCCGCAAGTTACTGCAGATCACATTGCAGTCCCACGACTTCTCCGTAATTCTGACCAATACTTCAGCAGAAGGACTGGCAGCAGCCGCAAATAAAAATCCTGACTTAATTCTCCTGGACCTTGGGCTGCCGGATGAAAACGGACATGAAACCCTTAGAAAATTGAGGGAATGGTCTAAAGTACCTTTAATCATATTGACTGTTCAGAGCAGGGAGGAAGATATTATTCGTGCTCTTGACAATGGAGCAAATGATTACCTCGTAAAACCATTTCGCACAGGAGAATTACTGGCAAGGATCCGTTCTGCGCTCAGAGGATCTGAGCGTGAAGAAAATAATCCTGTAATTAAATTCAGCGAAATTGAACTTGACCTAACCAATCGAACAGTGAAAGTAAATGATGAACTGGTTCAATTAACGCAAACCCAATATGCCTTACTGGTTTTATTTGTAAAGAACGAAGGAAAAGTATTGACCCATCAATATATTCTCCGGCAGATCTGGGGAGAAGAATTCATCAACCAGCTGCAATACCTCCGAGTATTCGTTGCACAACTCCGCAAACGATTGGAGCAAAATAATTCAGGAGTTATTTATATTACTACGGTTTCCGGTGTCGGCTACCGTTTTGTCTGCAAGCCGCTGGAAGAATAGCTACTCCTGTTTTGCCCTATTCAATATCATAAGTTCTTTTCAGGAATGATATAAATCCATTTAAGTATTCAAGATGCTTTTTTAGTTTACCGTTATATCCACTCAGTGAGCCTCTGTAAATCCAGTAATTATTAAAAAGCAGGGACATTCTCTCCTCGTCTTTAGATATTAAAACATATGCATCTGAGGGAATCATTTTTTTTTCTTCATACTCATGAAAAAATCTACCGGTGAGTGTGATATCCAGCATTTGCCTGAAGGATGTCATGGTTTGCGTATAATAATCAATAACAAATCTTTCCTGAACTTTAATATCATTATTCTTAGATTCATAGAGGGCAATACTATCGGCTACCTTATCTGTTCTTATCAGGCTGTAACCTCCGGCGTTTCTCAATTGCACCAGGGTCAGATCATTGAAATCAAAAAGGTGCAAATTGAAAGTGTATTGAAGTCCGTAATAAAATATTGAGTCTTGTACCGGAATATTCAAATAACTATTTTTTGATACTTTCAATAAAGAGTCGATTCCTTTTAACTCCAAATCATTTCTGTCTATCAGACCTTTCAGGTTTGAAGTATCATTTTTTATATTATTTATTAATCCAACGATATAATCGTTCTCCCGATGTTTTTCAGAAATCTTTTCCCTGACTGTTTCTGCAAAAAAGCCGAGCGTCACCGCCAGGAAAATCATTAAGAATTCAAGAAAATACTCTTTCCATTTTTTTCTCCTATGATGCAGGTCGGGGTGGTGATGTACTTCCATGTTTAATTATTAATAGTTAATATCCCGGTAAGACACACTTAAATTACTAATTATTGCAGATTTGCCCTTTGTTCTTTTCCATTCCCAATCCACCAAATAAAATGTTATTTCACTTTCCTGTTTAAAAGATTAAATATCCCAATTACAGAAACAAGGGTCCAGCAACCTTCGAGTATTATGAAGGGCAAATATTTTAAAAGCACGGAAGCAAAACACGCAATACCCGCTCCGGCAAAATTTAAAACCAGATAAGCCGGGCTGTCTTTTTTTAAAATATCACGCAGGTTTAAGAAATATGCGACCAGTAAAACCGCAACTCCGATAAATCCTGCCCAATCAGTTTGTGTCATTGTAATTGAGGTGTAGTTAATATTTTATCAGCCAATAAATAAAGTTAATGAACTACCGGAGATCTAATTTTATATAACCGATATAATAGTTACCAGTCTGGCAATCAACTGTCAGCCGGAATCAGTCTTCATCCACATGTTGGTAAAGCGCCTGGTAACCGTTTTACCGGAATTCGTTGTAACGCCTTTAGGGATTACTTGGGGTACCATCATGATAAAAGTCGCCGGACAGTCCCCATCCAATATGTATAATAGCCAAATCTGATTTTACATATTTTATGTCAACACTGTCTGTAGTCCATGTACTGGCTTTGAATATGGTTGCGTGATTTTTCACCGCTTTTTGTAACAAAGTCAATATCTGGTGCAAATAAAGTTGCTAAAGAATCTGCATTATGTATATTCCAATATCGTTCCCATTTATCGGCTATTCCATTGAGTGCATGCATATCTATTATGTCATACCTTACAACAGTTTGACCACAACAATTGATGGAAAGTAAAATAATGAGAATAAGGAAAATCGAAGAACGCATAATATTCTTTTTTAAAAAATTGATTACACTTTCCAGCACTTCATTGATCAGAAAAATCCGTGTAACTCAAGTTCGTACCAATAATTAACACTAAAAATTTAATACCTTAAAATGAAAAACAGGAGAAAATTCTTACATCTTTCTGCTTTAGGGTTTTTAAGCCCTATGATGTTACCTCTTATCAAACCATACATAATTCCGGAAGAAAGTAAAAAGGGTATCGTAAAGCAGCCTGAAGATGGGGAAACATTTTTCGTGAGAGAAAATACACCCATCACCATTCAGATTTCAAAAAAAATGGATTCAGCTGATTCAATATCAATTTGTACTGAAGAAATACAACCCGGAGCTAAAATAGCTACCCATAAACATTTGAACGAAGATGAATATTTTACATTTCTTAAAGGAACCGGATCTATTAAAATTGACGGGTTGGAATTCCCGGTTAAACCAGGGACAAGCGGATTAGTTCCCCGCGCTACCTGGCACAG
This sequence comes from Puia sp., assembly GCA_035485835.1. GTDB lineage: Bacteria > Bacteroidota > Bacteroidia > Chitinophagales > Chitinophagaceae > Puia. Next base: position 187 of record DATHNR010000385.1, on the reverse strand, counting down.
CATCCAAAATACCAGTTCTGAATCCCTCATTTTCACTTTTGGATATTCGCCTGCAGGATTCGAAGATTTCTTCAGGCAGATTGGAACACCCAAAGGAATTCCCTTCAAAGCAAAAACGGCGGAAGAAATATTATCGTTTGCAGAAAAATATGGAATAGTTTACAAACCTAAATAATACCAAACTGAA
>DATHNR010000384.1:0-44172 GCA_035485835.1 Puia sp. | reverse complement strand
TTTTGTATTGATTGTCAGTATACAGTTATAAATATTATAGTAAGCATCCCAGCGTAAATACCAGGAAGAATTCTGCCCTATTGTATCAAGTTTAATCAGGTAATTGGAACCAGATTTATTGGTCACAAAACTGATCTTTATCTTATTCCCTAAAGCAGGTGTAATTCCAGAAATAACACTTTTAAGTTTCTGTTCAATATGATTTCTGCTTTCTGCATTTCCACCTTCAATAAAAATGGAAATATCCTGATCCCACTTTTTGATAACTGGTTGGAATGGCTTTCCCCGACGGTTTAATGTGGGAGGGTGAAGAGCTATTTGTTTGTATAGTTCCTGAAAAGCGGAGTCATAAACAGGGGAAGCGTTTTGGCTAAAAATTGAACTGCCTGAACAGATGAGACATAGTAAAAAAACAAACGTTTTCATAAACCAGGTTTCTGTCCATTAATTTACAAAATATAATTAATCATCTTTTTCAGAAACAGTCATTAACATATTATTTACGGAATGGGTTCAATTAGACGCTAGTCCTTAGATATTTCTTTTGTAACGTTTTTAATCTTAAACCTGCTGAGTGTTTTTATTACGCTGTCGAAAGTCCCGACTTTGGGTTTTCCTGTTACAACTACCGAAGCGTTTTTCAGGATCTTTGCATTTTTCTGTACATAATCGTTGAATTCGTCAATAGTTTCTACTTCAACAGGTTTGTCATTATAATATGCTGTTATCTGCGTTCCGGCAGTAATTATAAAGTAAGTCTGGGCTTTATTTTCATTTGCGCGCCTTGCTGAATCGCTATTCTGGGAGAAACATGAAAATGTTCCTCCCAGAAAAAGCGTTAATAATATTATGAATTGTTTCATAATGTCAAATCAAAAACATTAGCCGGCAAGTTAATGAGTATCCTTATATAACCGATAATATAGAGCCTTCCTTAGCGAGATCCACGCTTGCTTTAAGTCAGCCTGAGCCTGTCCTTTGTGACCACCAAAATCACTCGGAGCCGCATCCAGAGATTTCATGGATTTTTCAATATCATGCATTGCATTCGTAATGTTGGGATGATTTGCTTCCTCAGCTCTCATTAACTGAGCTTCCGAAGGAGAAGGTGGTCTGGTACCAATGACCACTTCGATCCCAATGATTTGCGGCTGTTGTGCATAGGAATACGATAGAGACACAATAAGAACTGAGAATAGAAGTACTAATTTTTTCATACAGAATAATTTATAATCGTTATTGGATTGTTTATTAAACGCAAGGTTAAAAATTTGAACATCCGGATTTTGTTATTGATTTGTGAAGGAGGACTGATCTGTCCAATACTGCCGAATTTTATTTCTCAGAAAGCTAACACTGCGCCCCAGTTGCTCCATTCCTTCAATACCGTCTTCAATACTGATCCATCCATTAAAATGAACCCGTTTGAGCTCTGTAAAAATTGCATCATAATTATTCAGACCTTTTCCGATTTCTCCATGCTTAAGACGCTTTGCATAACCCGGCGCTCCTGTTTCATCCCGTCGCAAGTCTTCAATCGTTCCTTCCAAAAGATAGCGATCACTCGCATGCATGGTTACTACCCTGTCAGATACACGCTTCAACAGATCCAGAGGATCCTCTCCTGCCAGATAAGCATTACTGGGATCAAAATTCACTCCAAAGTTTGGATGATGAATCGAGTCAACCAGCTGACAGAATACATCCGCCCTTTGTGCAAATTCAGGATATTCCCAAAAGTCATCTTTATAATGATTTTCCAGTATTAGTGTAATACTGCGTTCTTTTGCATAGATCAGACATTCTTCTATACTTTCTATTGTAATCCTAAGTCCTTCTTCAATTTTTAGCCCGGGTCGTCGCTGACCTGAAAGTATCCGACAGTAGGAACCTCCCAAAACGCATGTCATATCTATCCATTTCTTCTCTTTTGCGATTTCTTTATTACGTATTGATTTATCCGGATGAGTGAAATCAGGCGAACAGCACATCATTGGAATTTTTAAGCCACGGTCTTCCACTATGTGCCGGAAGACCGGCCATTTTTTTTCATTCCCCATTTCCAGAAAACCGGCATACCATTCCAGTCCGTCTATATCCAGCTTTGAAGCAAGCTCAATCCATTCGGAAATCTTCATGGTTCCGTCCTTACAGAGTGCTTGCATAAAGGCTTTGGGGAATGCAGCTAATCCTGGCACTGAAATATTTTATTTATTATTTTTTGCAGAAGCAGGAATTGTACTTGAATCTTTTGGTGGATTGCGTCCAATAAACGGATGTTGCTCTATATCCATCACCTGACCGCTCACAGGGCCGCATTCATCGGACAGCCAATAAATTGCAGCAGCAGCAATTTCTTCAGGCATTAAAATACGACCGGCCGGAGCATACACCTTCGGAAGATCTTTATACCAGTCTTCATTCAGACCATGCTCTTTTTTTCTTTCCTTTTCTTTTTCCGTCAGCACCCATCCGGGATTGATCTGATTGACGCGAACGCCGTTTTCCCTATGCAATGTGTCACCCAGGTTGCGCGTAAGCGTCATGAGTCCTCCTTTTGAAATACTATATGCCAGGAGATTTGGTTCTCCGCTATAAGCATTCACTGACCCAATATTTAACACGCAACCACGCTGTTTTTCTAAATGCGGGAGTGCTGCTTTAATTAACAGAAAAGGAGAGATGGTATTTATTTCCAGTATTCTTCGGAAAAAAGTTTTATCTGTAGTGTGAATATCAGAAGAGGCGACGAGGGCTGCGTTATTGACTATTGCATCCAATTTGCCAAAGGCTTTTACAGCGGTTTCCACTAAACGAGATGGAGCACCTTCGCTACTAATATCTTCTATATGAAGAACGGCATTATCTTTTCCAAGTTCAGCTATTACTGCCCTGCCCCATTCTTCTTCTAGTCCGTGAACAATTACTTTCGCTCCTTCTGCTACACAGCGAACAGCTATGGCTTTCCCAATTCCCGTTGTGCTGCCGGTAACGATAATAACTTTATGGAGCAACCTCATTTTTAAACAGGTTTAAGTACACTTTTTACTATTTCCCCCTGATACATTTTACTAAAAGCTTCATGCCAATCTGTAACAGCCCAAATTCCACCGATGATAGGTTTTACATCGAGCATGCCACTGGATAGTAATGAGATTACTTTTTCCCAGACAGGCCAGTTATGACTGAAACTTCCCTGCAGCCTGATATTTTTCTGCACCAATGGATCCAGGGAAAAGCCAAGTGGCTGAGGTCCCCATCCAACTTTTGTTATTTGACCATTCGGTCTTACGAGTTCCATTGCAGCTTTTAGAGTATTGCTTGACCCCGCTGCATCAATAATTAAATCAACACCCAGCCCGTCTTTGCGCATAGCCCACACCGTTGCATCGCCAACAATAGTTTCACAATCATATTGTTTCGCGATATCCAATCGACGCTTGTCGGATTCTAAACCAACTATCGCAACTTCTGCCCCACTTAGTCTGGCGATGGCCGCGCACAAAATACCTATCGTTCCGGGGCCCATCACAATTATTCGATCTCCGGGCCTGATATGTGAATTAACAGCGACGGCGTTGTAAGCAACAGAACAGGGTTCTGATAAACAGGCTTCTTCAAACGGAAGATGATCCGGAATACTGTGCAGGCATCTTGCAGGAACACGAACGAATTTTGTCATCGCACCATTCACTCCATAACCAAAACCTTTTCTATCAGGATCCAGGTTATACAATCCAATCCTGGACATTGGATTGTTTTGATTGATGATTGCAGCTGTTTCACTCACCACACGATCGCCTTCTTTCCAGCCTCTTACTCTGCTTCCAATGGCTATGATATGTCCGCCAAATTCATGTCCCAATACGACAGGATAATTTACAGGCCAGCTATGGTCTGATGTCCACTGATGCAGGTCGCTTCCGCAAACGCCTACATTTACTACTTCAAGCAAAACATCCTCTTCGCCAATTTCCGGCTTTTCAATTTCTCTTAATTCTACAGATCCCTTTTCAGGTGCAAAATTTACAACCGCTGCAGATTTTATTTTTGATGTCATGATCATTCAATTGAAAAAACTTATGAATGTTCAGTCACTTCACCATACGAATGTATCTTATTACAGATAAGCCTTAGCGAATCTTCGAGATTTCCATCTGCTGTTTTAAAAGCTTCTGCATCAATTGTGAGCGGTGCTCCTAAAACAACAAGTGGTGCACCATACGAAGGACAAAGAATTGCTTGTTCCAAAGTCAGTCCCCCAACGGCCTGTACAGGTATTTTTACAGCCCTAACTATTTCTTTCAACTGATCCAGCGGACTGGGCATGCGTTTTCCTGCTGCTGCGATACCACGGCGTTCATCATATCCGATATGGTGGATTACATAATCGCATCCAAGTTCTTCCAGCCATCTGGCAGCTTCAATTTTATCATTACAGCCCAGGTTATCACCCATAATCTTGATACCAAAATCAAGGCCTGCTTTTACAACACATTTTATTGTTTCAGCATGTGCCCGTGCCATTACAACCACATGCGTAGCACCTGCTTTAGCCATCATTTCAGCTTCAAGGTAACCTCCATCCATTGTTTTAAGATCGGCTACAAGGGGTATACCAGGGAAAGCCTCATGCAGTCTTTTTACACCATATAATCCTTCTGCTAAAATCAGTGGTGTTCCGGCTTCCAGCCAATCCACGCCAGCGCGGATCGCCATGGCAGCAGTTTCCAACGCTTCATCAATATTTGTCAGATCCAGGGATATTTGAACAATGGGTTTCAATATAAAAGGCTATTTAACCAAAGTTGGTCTAAAAACGTCCATTTGTTTCATTTTCTACAGGAAATTTCGACTAATTTAATACCCTTCATGGTTAAATAATTTCAACAAAAATCCCGGCCTCACCTGTTATAATTAGCTTATTGATAACTCATTATATAGTTGAATCATGTATAATGCATAAAACATCTTTCTAGCTCATATTCTGGCAGCCCTTTTGTAATATAAGTATCGTTATTTAATCCAATACCTGAACAACTATGAAACGCAAAATCCTCCTAATTACAGGGATTACCCTGCTCATTCTTATCAGTTTTATTATAGCTGCACCCTGGATATTCAAGGGAAAAATTACAAGTATCGTTAAATCGGCAGTCAGCAAAGACCTGAGAGCCCATGTCAATTTCACAGACGTGGATATATCCTGGTTCAGGCATTTTCCGAATGTTACTGTCGGGCTCAATAACCTGGACCTCACCTGTGTTGGCGAATTCCAGGGAGATACACTGATGTCGGCAAAACAAATTAATATAACCTGCGACATTAAAAGTCTTGTTTCCGGCGACAGTATAAAAATATATTCTGTTACTGCAAACGAACCGCGGTTTCATGCTCTCATCCATAAAGATGGACACTTCAACTGGAGTACTATTAAACCGGATAGTTCTTCTAAAGAGAATATCAATACTTCTTCAAAAACCTTTGATTGGGAAATACAACGATATGAAATTCATAATGGCTACGTTGAATATCTGGATGAAAGCAAAAATATCCATGTTGAAATAGCTAATCTCGAACATGAAGGAAGGGGCCATTTCAATTCGGAGATATTCACGCTGAAAACGAAAACAACGGCAGATGCAGTCAATTTTGAATGTACAGGAGCTGTTCCTTATCATGTTGCTGCTAAAACAAATATTGATATTTCGTTCCATATCGATAATAAAACCCATACTTATACTTTCAATACCGACCAGGTATCTTTTAATGATATGAAACTGCACACGGAGGGATTCTTTCAGTGGATCAATGACAGCAGTTATAATATGAATATTCATTTTAAAGCACCTTCAACTAAATTCAAAAACATACTTTCAATGCTGCCCTCTGTGTATCAGAAAGATTTCGCCAGCATTGATGCCAACGGGCAGGTTAATTTTAATGGATTCATTAAAGGGAAATACGATGAAAAACATTTTCCTGCATATCATACGAATCTGTATGTGACCGACGGTTATTTTAAATACCCTGATCTTCTGATGCCGGTTGAACACATTCATCTGGGTTTGCAGATAGATAATCCGGATGGTTTTGCTGATCATAGAACCATCAATATTTCTGAGGCGCACGCCGAGATAAATCACGATACACTGAATATGCATTTATTAGTGAAGAATCTGGAAACAAAACCGTTTATAGACTTTGCTTTTGTAGGTAAGCTTGACCTGGGGAATATTTCACAATGGATGAAATTAGAACCGGGCACCAAATGGAGCGGTTTAATAATAGCCGATGTACATGCTAAAGGGAAAATACCTGAATCTGAAAAACAGAAAAAGGACATGTTTCAATCATGGGGTGAATTTGATCTTTCTGATTTTTTATATTCCTCGAAAGATTACCCGGGTGGAATTGCTTTGAATGAACTGATCATGTCATTCAACTCAAAAAATATACTCATTCAGGATTTAAAAGGAGCATATCTTAAATCTCATTTTGGAGCTACCGGTAGTTTGAATAACCTGTTTGATTTTGCATTGAGAAACAAACCACTGAAGGCTACAATAGATTTAAAAACTGATGAATTTAATTTTAGAGAATGGATAAGAACAGATAAAGACAGTTCAGTTAACTCCACTGGCCATACAAATACAGCATTTACAGTTCCTGATAATATTGACTTTACCATACATGCTGAAGCCGATAGATTTCATTATGACAACCTGGACCTGCAAAACCTTTCAGGTAATCTGGTTATATCAGAGCAAACGATTCAACTACATGATATCAAATCGAATGGGTTAGACGGAGAAATACATATAGATGGTACTTACTCTACAGTGGAAAGCAGGGACTATCCGGAGTTCGCATTAACATACGATGTGAAAGGACTGGATATACAAAAAACCTTTTTAGCTTTTAATTCTATCAGAAGAATAATACCTGTAGCTAAGTTCATGGCAGGAAATATCAACGCACATATGAGCCTTAACGGCAAACTAAACGGTGATATGACAACAGACCTCCAGAGTTTGGAAGGTGAAGGGAATGTAGAACTGCTCGCCGGAACGATGAAGAACTTCGATCCCCTGGATAAAATTTCACAATCACTTGATATAGCCGAGTTGAGGGATATTCCATTGAAAGATACCAAAGCAGATTTTTCATTTAAGAACAGCAGGGTAGTGGTAAATCCATTTGTTCTGCATGCGAAGGACATCGAAATGGACATTTATGGAACTCATGGCTTTGATCAGTCGCTCGACTACGCCATCAACCTGAAAGTCCCACGAAGCCAACTGGGCAGCAAGGGTAAAATGTTTGTGAAGAATGTTGTTACGCAGGCTGCCGAGAAGGGTATTCCGGTAAAATTAAAAGATGATGTTAGTTTGAACGTCAAGATGATCGGAACAATTAATAGTCCGGATGTTAAGACTGATATGGATTCAGTTGTCGATATGGCCGCCACTGATCTGAAAAAAGAAGTGAACGAATTTGTAAACGCAAAGCTTGACAGCGCCAAGCAGGAGCTGCATCATCCTTCCGCTAAAAAACAATTATTCGTTCAGGCATCTTATAAAACCAATTCAAAAACTAAAAAGACTTCCGGCTCTTCGCATAAAAAATCAACTCACTCAAAGACAAAAAAGAAACATAAGAAAACAAGGAAGAATTACTCAACTTCTTTGAAGAAATCAAAAAGTACAGCAAGTATCAGATAAGAAAAAAAAGAACAGGCAGAAATAATTAAGCCCTGATAATTCCAAGCCAGGAATATCAGGGCTTTTTTTATTAAATTGCTGTTGATCTGGTTCGCCTGTATATTTTCTCCGGCTCTCTTTAGACTATTGCCTGATTTTAAAATCTTTAAAAATTTATTTTATGCAGAAGCAAACATCCGCTGATGTTAAATCAGAACCACTCCTGCTTGCTAAGGATTATGCGACTGATCCAAATATTGAAGTGGGAATAAGGAATTTTCTCAAGGTGCTTGATGCCAGCGGCGGAAAGCCCATGGAAGAAACCATGCCGGCGGAAGCACGTAAGTTCCTTGAGGACGCTCAGAATAGTGTAAATGTTGACATATCGGGAATTAATATAACTGAGAAGACAATTACACAGGATAAGATTTCGGTTAAACTTTTTATTGTGCGTCCTTCTGGTAAAACAGGTTTATTACCTGCATTTATGTTTTTCCATGGAGGTGGATGGATGTTGGGAGATTTTCCTACGCACAAAAGATTTGTAAGGGACCTGGTAGTATATTCGGGATTAGCCTGTGTATTTGTTGAATATACCAGGTCCCCGGAAGCAAAATATCCGAGAGCTCTAAATGAATGTTATGCAGGTACAAAATGGGTAGCGGAACACGGTATGGAAATAAATGTTGACAGCAGGCGGTTAGCTGTAGCCGGCAATAGTGCAGGTGGAAACCTAACCGCAGCCGTTTCCCTGATGGCAAAAGAAAATGGTCCTTATTTAAAATTCCAGTTGCTTTTCTGGCCGGTAACCAATGATGATTTTGAAACGGAATCTTATAATAAGTTCTCATCATTGAAATTTTTAACCACAAATATGATGAAGTGGTTCTGGGACAATTATACTGACAGGAAAGAAGAAAGAGACGAAATATATACTTCTCCTTTAAAAGCTCCATTGGCGAAACTAAAAGGCCTGCCTCCAACTTTGGTACAGGTTGCTGAAAACGATGTATTAAGGGACGAAGGAGAAGCTTATGCAAGAAAAATGGATGAAGCGGGTGTTCCTGTGACCCTTATAAGAGTGCAGGGCATGGTCCATGATTTTGGTTTATTAAATCCAATCGCCACAATACCTTCAGTTCAATCAGCAATTCGTTTTGCTGCAGAGGAATTGAAAAATGCAATTGGTTAATCCTGCATACTCATTTTCTCCCTTTATAAAACGAATTTCATATCTTGTCCGTTTTACTACTATGCACAAAATACTATTAGTCGTCGCTTTAGCCATTGTTGTCCTTATTATGGGTTGCAGTAAATCTGCTCCTGTGTCAGCACCTCCTTCCTTTACTTCAGGCTATAATTTATATATGGCCGGTACTACAGGCGGCAAGGCGGTTTATTGGAAGAATGGGGTGGAAGTTGATCTTGCACCTTCCGGAACGGCATCATCAATCATAATTTCCGGTTCTGATATTTATGTAGGCGGATTTATAAATGATGGACAAAATATCGAAGCCACTTATTGGAAAAATGGACAACAAATTCAATTAGAAAGCTCGGGCATTTCACATGTTTTTGGAATCGCCCTAAATGGAACAGATGTTTATTGCGTAGGCGATTTGTTTGGACCACAGGGAAACGGTCAGGACAGCGTAACCTATTGGGTTAATGGTACCCGTATGCATTATTCTACCTATATAAATGGTCAGGCGACTGCCATACTCTTTGCAGGATCGGAAATGTATGTAACGGGACAGATATGGGATTTGAATGGTAATGATACAGCGGTCGTGTGGAAAAACGGAGTGCAGAACTGGTACGGTACACCAGGAGGGATCTATGCGCTGGCACTAACTCCAACCGATACAGTTGTTGTGGGAAGTTTTGGTAATATGCCTACCTATTGGACACATTCTAATTTCCTTCAACTGTCATCGAGCGGATTTGGAACTTCCATTGCGGTTTCAGGTTCTGATGTTTATATTGGTGGAGATACATTGAATATTTCAGGAACAAATCAGGCTGTTTATTGGAAGAATAATGTTATAACTCCACTCAAAAGTCAGTATGGATTCTCCAGTGTCCTTGGAATGGCAGTCGCCGGCACAGATATCTATGCAGTAGGCGAAGTGTCTGATAATACTAAATATATTCCGGTCTACTGGAAAAACGGCACGATCTATAATTTAGCGGATAATGGAACCGTATATGCTGTTTGCGTTGGACAATAGAATTTTTATCGGGTAACGATGATAAATAATCTTGGGAATGGCAAAAGAACAGAGCCATCAGTATAAATTTTATAGGACAAGGCAATTGCATTCTTATATTGATTGATAAATTCCTCCTGCTCATTTTTACTGAGTGGATTTAAATAAGGCTGAAGTCCTGTCCCCTTAAACCATTCAACGATGGCATCTGCACCTCCTGAAAGCGAATGATAATAAGTGGTTCGCCAAATATCCAGCTTTGAAACTGTTCCCCGCAATACCTCATAATACCAGTCAGCCGTTTCCCTGGCAACCCGCTTAGAAGCAGATGTGAGTTTATTCTTCCATGATCCGTCAGAAGCAACCTCCCGCATCAAACGATGTGAGGGCTCATCAAAATTATCGGGCATCTGAACTGCGAGACTGCCTCCTTTAGAAAGTTTGCTGATCAGAGCGGGGAAAAGTTTTACGTGATCAGGAACCCATTGTAAAGCAGCATTTGCGAGGATGATATCAAATGGCCCCGTTGCTTCCCAAGTCGATATATCTGCCAGTTCAAATTGAATGTCTGGCAAACGTTTGCGCGCAGCATCTATCATATCAGCAGAACTATCCATGCCCGTAATCTGAGCCAATGGATATTTATCGCGAAGCAATTCCGTTGAATTGCCAGGACCGCATCCAATGTCAGCCGCAGAATTCACATCAGTTGTCGGAATATGTGCGAGCAAATCAAATACAGGACGATTACGTTCGCTTTCAAATTTTGAATATTGTTCAGCAGACCAACTCATAAACAATCATTTTAACCAGCGTTACATTTACCAGGTAAATTTCTTGTTGAAATCCTTAATAAATGTAAACTTTAATGATTAAAGTTATGGAGTTGATGGGCAACCGGTAAACAACAAAACTGACTTAGGTATGAAATCAATCTTTGATGAATCGACGACGAATGAATTGATCAGGAGAATCAGTATGCTTAATGAAAATAGTAAAGCGCAATGGGGTAAAATGGATGTTTACCAGATGCTGAAACATTGTACGCTTTGGGAAGAAATGATCACTGGTCAATTTAAGACTAAACGAGTATTTCTCGGGCGCATATTTGGTAAAATGGCTTTGAAGAATATGATAAAAGATGAAAAGCCTGTTGCCCGAAATATGCCTACCGTTCCGGGGTTCAGTATTAAAGATCATGGCGATGTTTTATCTGAAAAAAATAAATGGATTGCCCAGGTAAAAGAACACGCCCGATTCTCAAATAACAATTTTGTTCATCCCTTTTTTGGGAAAATGACAAAAGAACAAATTGGTCTTCTTGCTTATAAACATTCAGATCACCACCTCCGGCAATTTAACTGTTAGATATTTTTATGGACAATTATTTTAAAAACAAAGTAATCTGGATAACCGGCGCCTCATCAGGGATTGGCGAAGCCCTTGCTTATGCCTTTTCCTTTCGCGGAGCGAAGCTGATTTTATCAAGTAGAAATTATGATGAACTCGACAGAGTCAGGCAAACCTGTCGCGCACCTGAAAATGTAAAAATTCTTATATTGGATCTTTCCGACATTCCTTCACTGGAGGATAAGACTTCTGAAGCCATCGCATGCTATGGACATATAGATATTATGATGCATAATGGCGGAATTTCCCAGCGGTCGCTGGTAATAGAGACAGATCTGGAAGTACACCGAAGGGTGATGGAGCTGGATTATTTCAGTTATGTATCCATTACCAAAGCATTATTGCCACATTTCACCAACCGAAAATCAGGACATTTTGTAGTTACGAGTAGTATCATGGGAAAAATAGGTACTCCTATGCGATCAGCCTATGCTGCCGCCAAGCATGCATTGCATGGTTTTTTTGATTGCCTGAGGGCAGAAGTATTTGACGATAACATCAAAGTAACTATTCTTACACCTGGATATATCCGTACTAATATTTCTTTACACGCACTCACAAAGGATGGTGCAAAGCTGGGTGTCCAATCAAAAAATATCGAAAACGGACTTACACCGGGAAAGGCGGCAGTCCAGATATTGAATGTTATTAAAAAAGGATCCTTTGAATCCTATATCGGAAAATTCAGCGGAGAGAAGATCGTTCTCTGGCTTAACCGTATCGCTCCAAATATCGTTATAAGGAAAGCCGTTAAACTCAGTCCGAAGTAATTAAACTATGGTAGCTGTACGCCCGCACAAAAATTCCGTTTGACAGTGTTGGAAAAATATCTGCTGCCATCTGAAGTAGTTATCAACTGCATCAATATCGAAATAAAACCTATCGGATTGATATTCTCATACCCTATATGCATCCTATCATTATAAATGATTAATACTATCTTGCCTGAAAGTTTTTTTTCCTGAATGGTCGGCCGCAAAATCGTATCAACACTCTCTATTACTGAAAGAACCTCGGGATCCCTGCTGGATACTTTATACTTATAAATTTTACCTTCATTAAATAAAAATGAAGTCTTAATATTTTTCATCTTGCTTGCAAAGTAAAGCTGATTTCTAAATCAAAAAAAGGTTTAATCACCCTAAATAAGGGCGATTTAACGGTTGTAGTGTAATTGGAATTCAATAAGCATTCTTGATTATTATTTCTTTTCAAGAATAAGTACGACTTTATTAAAATCAGATGAGGTATTGATAATTTTTCTAAAGTCTTCATATTGACTGATAGGATAACTACTCTTTCGGTAATCCTCCATGATATCAATTGTCAGCAGACTGCCCTTTAGGGTATAGTCAGATACAAATCCCATCGTCTGGCTGCCGTTCTCCTGATAAACCTGTTTCAGCCGCAGATCGTCCGGATTCCTGACCTGATATCCATCGGGAATAATGAGTTCAATTCTCCTTTGCTCGGTATGAGGGAATTCCATGGCCATCGGTAACTGTCTTTCTTTTTCCTGGTACATTTCAACCTGGGGCCCGATCACCAAACCTATTTTCAATAATATCTTGTTGCCCGCCCTTTCAAGCAGGTCGCCGGATTTTACTTTTATATTAAGTATAAAAGGTTTGTAACTATTGCCATCCTCAAAAGCCCGGTTTTCAATTGAAGAAGACAGGATCGTTTCCGTGCCCATTGAATTTTTTGAGAATTCCTTGATGGCATCCCTTTCCTGCTGAGGGGTCAGAAAATCAAAATCATATCTCAGACCGGCTGCCGAATAACCTCCGTACAAAAATTTCATGTCCATCAGGAGACTGTCCAAAGTTGCATTGAGCGATAATTTGCTTTCCAGGTTAACATAAGATTGCTGGTAACTTTCCAAAGGCACGTATTTTATTTCAGCGATAGCTGAATTCATGGATCCGATAGAAATATTTTTGCAGAACAAAGCATTCCCATCTCCCCACGAAGGATCTATCCAGGGATAACGGTATTGAATTTTTGTCGGTACCAGGAAATGATGCTGGGATGGGAAATAGAGCATCTCATTGGAACAGTTATTCCAGTTTTCGAAATTTTTATCAATCACTTCTTCATCACGATCCGCCGCCAGTACAAATTGAAAATTTATTTGAAGCGCACTGTATACAGCACCATAAAGACGGATAAGCCCTGCTACATTGGCTACCCTCGTTTTAAGAATTGTTTCAATTTCCGAAGCATTATCCCCTTCCAGATCTTTATGGTAATTAATATATTTTTTAATATAATTTTCTACTGAAATAATCTTTAATGAATCGCCGGATAATTTATCCCACTGATTGTTTTTAATCAGATCTGAAACTTTTTTAATTTCTTTGTCAGAATAAGTTCCATAGGCCGCGAATATTCTCTTGGCATATTCATTCCAGGTAAACATTCGTACTCCCGGATGCAGGGCATTGTTATAAGATAACTTGTATTCAACCCTCGCCAGGTTAACATGATAGGATGAATATTTTTCTTCGTCAAGACCAGATAAATCAGAGTAATGTAACCGAAGTCGGGATTTATCTCCGCTTAATGTATCAGTTATAATATCCGACTGACAGTGGATTGATTTCAAATCAAATACAAGCCTGCTGGGTGCGATGAGTTCAAAACCCGCTTCAATAACAGGGAACTTATCCTGCAACCTCCATTTCCCCATGAGATCAGTGTGTTTGTGAAGAGTATAATAAAATTCTATATCACTTCCACTTTCCAATCCTTCAAAGGCGAATATTTTATATAGGGAACCATCTTCATCTTTTAAGTCCTTGATGTTGGCCTTGTCGAGTTCGATGATTTTTCCTCCTGGAAGAATCGTTCTCGCCCTGATCTCCGTAGCATCTGAAAAATCATTTACATTAATATATATTTTATTGTAGTATTCGATGCCATGATCATTATTGATATGGACAATTTTATGCTGGGTAAAATATTCATCAAGGTTTTTGTCTTTGTTATCAATGTATTCAATTCTCACCTTATTCATTACTGTAACGGCTGCTTCCTGATTGTATTTATTTTGAAGCACGGTAACTATGGGTTTTTCCGCCCAGTGTTCCGTTTCTATGCCTGAAATCTGACAAAAGGAAGATTGAAGGCAAATGATCATTAAGAATAATGAAAGAAGGAATTTTATCACTTGGCAGTTGTTTTTGTGATACTTAATGTTTCTTTATACATCGGGTAAAGATTTTCAAGAACCTTATTCCAGGCCTCAAACTGGTCGTTCGAAAGCATGAGATGATCGTCAACGAAAGTCTGTGAAAGAATTAACCAGTCACCTTTTTGCTCATAATGCAAATCGAATCCCCAAACATCGTTATGATAAGATTTGGATGGAGGCAGATAGTCAAGTTGATAACCATCCGGTATTTTTATCAGAGTTATAAATTTTCGGGAACTGGTGAAATTGTAGGAAATGGGCATTTTCCTTTTTGGATAGTCTATTTCATCATCCGTATAGAATTTAAAAAGATTCAGATTTAGGAACCATTCATCCTGTAGTTTTTTAGCATAATTCGGTAAGAAAAACCATCCTCTAAGTTCAGCCCTTCCCGGATCTGACAAATCTCCGATTCGGAATGAGTCCAGTTGGAATTTGTTGGAACCCCGGCTAAATTCATCTTTCATTTCCTGCATCAGATCGCTTTTTTCAGTATACATTAGTTTGCCGTGGACATGCATGGCAAAATAACCACTCAGGTCTCTCCTGATTATTCCTTTTATACCCGTGGGCGTAAGTTCCAGCCAGGTAGAATCCACCAGCAGGTTCTTACTATTATTTATAACAGGAACTTTAAGCACTTTGTATTCTTTATCACTGATGGCCAGTAACGCTTCTTTGTCCTGTATTGCCGCGCTGGGAAATCCAAAAATGCACGTGGGGTCAGTACCATCCAGAAAGATATACTGATCTTTCAGCCGGATGGTGCAGATCATATGGTTACTTACCAGGGGCAGCGGCAATGTTGTAAAAGAATAGGGAAGATCACGACTACCAATCCAGGTAAAATAAGCCGGGATGCCCGCAGCACGCATCATCTCGGTTATTATACTGGCCATATCCTTACAGTCACCAAAACGCCGGTCGCAAACAACCTTCGCATCTCTTGGAATAAACCCTTCCATACCCTGTTCGAATGCCACATATTTGATATGCTGCTGTACCCATAAGTAAATTTTACGGGCATTTAATTCCTGGTCGTTGCTTTTCTTAGTAATTGAATCAACAATTTTCTGAATCTCTTCAGGAATTGTGTTATTAATATTTTTTAAATATCCATAGCTCAGCGCGTAAAGGTCATCCAGATTGGAAAGCACGTGGATATTCTTTCCATTTTCATCCTTATAACTGTCTATATAGAAGATCACATGTGCAGCAAACCATGCACTGCCAGGAGCATCTCCATATCTCTCGATTGCCGGACAATTTTTATAGCTGAATGTATATATATTATTTTTCCTGCTGGATTCCTTTTTTACAGAAATCTGACTGCTATCCATTCCCAGAAGCTTGTAACCGATAATCATTTCTTTTGGAAAACTGATACTTAGTTCGCTGTTGAGAACTGGAATTCCTCTCCCGAAAAAGAAAGGACTCAAAAGATAAGGATTGGTATTCAACCGGGATACATGCAGATTTCCGATGGCTCCTTCTTCAATAGAAGGAAAGTCAAATGTTGTTTCTTTTGAATCATCATAAAAAACAAAATCTTCTTTACTGGATTTAGTTTTAAACGCTGTTACCTTAAGTTTTTTATCATTAGCAGTTAGGGTAAATGCATCATACGCGACTACCTGTTGAAAATCGCTGTGATAAAAACCATAACTGCTCAAGTATTTGGAAGCGTTGGGCGTCAGAAATTCTATTTGTTCTGTCTCTTCACTCTCTATATGGGGCTTCCCTTCAGAGATGCTTATATCGTAATGAAGTTTATTTAACAGGACAACTGCGTGATCATCCGGATATTGTTTTTTTATTTCTTCAAAACGTTGTCCAAATCCATTGCCAGGGAATGAAAAGATAAATAAGAATAACAAACCGGTTAATATGTTAATTGCCCTCATCATTTTTTTACTCCTAAAAGATTACCGTCATAATAATATCTTGTTTCCAGCAATGAACCGTTTTCCGAATAATATTTTGCATTTCCATGTCTTGTGCCAACATAATAATTTATTTCCCGGATCAAAACGCCATTAACATTATATTCCAAACACATTCCATGAGAATGATCATCCAGATAATTACAGATTCTTGACGTGTTACCATTGGGATAATATTCCTTTAGCACACCTTCATATAATCCATAAGCTAAATTACTCTGTGAACGCAGCTTTCCATTAGAATAATATAATATGTCCGTTCCATTAAGAACATTGTCAACATACTGACATTTCCGGGAAGGCAGCCCATTTTGAAAAAAGGATGTTATCTGCAGTTTACCATGATCGGTCCTGATTTCGGGAACCGGGTTCCCATCTTTAGCGAGATAACTATATCCCATCACATCACCCTCGTCATATTGGATTGAAAATAATATGCTTCCATCCGGATCTAAGGTTGTAGAACGGCCGTCTCTTTCATCATTTCTGAACATCAATTCCCTGATTATTTTCCGATCATTACTAAAGTATTGACTCCGACCATTTAGCTCATTATAAGCAAAATTTTCAGTCCAATTCAGCTGCCCGTCATCCTTATAATATTTCCACAGTCCGGTTTTTTTACCAGCTTTGTACTGTCCCTCTACTGTTTTTATATTATGATATTCATAAGCTGCATAATTGCTATCCAGTAATCCACCTTTGTAATATTGAGTGAATTCAAGTGATCCGTCAAAATAATACTGGGTAAGAGGCCCTTCAAAAGAGCCATTCACATAATTACATTCCTGCATTTTCTTACCATCAGGATATAATAACAGGAATTTCCCCGTGAAATGCGGGAAGGAATCGTAAATCAATAACTTGCCGGTACTATCATACTGTTTCATTTCTTCCAGAAGTCCCTTATAAATTTTCTTTTCAATCGATTTTGCACCATTGGGATAATATTCAGTTTTGTAACCAGAGAGCACACCGTTAACCATATAATTTCTGACTTCTAAATTTCCCAATTCATTGTAATAGTTCCAATATCCTGCTTCATTTCCATCAACGAACCATCCCTCTATCTCAATTTGGCCATTGGGAAAATATTTGATAAACTTTCCATTTTCCTTTCCATTTTTCAAATTTTGTTCGGACTTTTTATTTCCGTTCTGGTAGTATTCTGTATTTAATCCGTTTTTTTCGCCATCAAGGTATTCGGCGATTTCGCTGATTTTACCGGAAGGGTAATAACTGGTTTCAGTGCCATCAATTTCGCCATTTTTATTAAGTGTCCTGTGAGTTGTTTTGGTTCCATCCGCGAGGAATATGTCGAATTCGAGGCGATTATTTTTAATTTCCGATGAACTGATCTGTTTTCCGGTTTTGTCAAAATAGATAGCCGATTCCAGTTTGTTATTCGAAAATTTAAATTTCGCATATGGCTTTTGATCTTTATCATAAGAAACGGATTCTCCGTACAGTTGTCCATTCTTATAAGTATAGGTAGTTTTTAATGGACCCTCTTCATAAAAATTTTCTTCTATACCATCCTGTTTTTTATTAACATAATTAACCCTCGATTTCAGCTTTCCATTATCAAAATAGGTTTTCCATTCTCCTTCATTTGCACCTTTTTTATAAATTCCTTCCGTATTGAGCTGACCATTCTCGTAAAATTCTTTGGAGGGTCCATCCAGGGATCCACTTGTATAATTTCCCAATTCTTTAATCTGACCATTATTAAAATATGTGGTGTAAGTTCCCGAGAGAACATTGTTGTTATATTGGCTTTCTCCGCTTATCTGACCACCAGAAAAATATTCTTTGTATTCCCCGTCCATTTTACCGGCTTTGTACATGGTAGTAGAATATAAATTTCCACTGTTGAAAAATGATTTTTGTACTCCTTCCTGCAAACCATTCGAATATATTTCTTGGGATGTCAGAACACCCTTTTCCGAATAATATAATTGTTCCCCGTCCAGTTTTCCATTTTTGTAGTTTTCGCGAGCGTCCAGACTACCTGTAAAATGATAGTAAGTCCACACGCCGTATCTGCCCATTTCGTTGAACTGACCAGTCGATTTTATATTTCCCTTCGGGTAGTAAAACGTCCAGGATCCGAGATAAGTTTTCCCATCAGGCGTTAATTCACCCAGGCCCGCGAGTGACCCGTCTAAATATAAATACCGGCTCCTCTGCTCTGCTCTTTTATTATAGGTTATTAATCGGGTTGCCCTGATTTCATTGAAATAATCAGCAGTATGAGTAGTGAAAAGTTCGATCGTTTTTTTATTTTTCTTATTATAATCCTGAATATCCTTCAGCTGGACATTTTCAAATGTCCAGAAAATAAAAGGTTCGAACTGGCCGTCATTAAATATCTTTTTATAATAGGGGGCATAATATTGCATCCAGAAATCGGGATCATCTTCCTTAAATTCCAATTTTTCAAATACAACTTGTATTTGTCTTATTATTGCATCATCTATTGGGACTTTTAATTTATAGTCTTTATCCAGTGCAATTTTTGATATGAGAATTTCTTCAATGGCTGCATAATTTTCATCACCGTCTTCCTTTCTTTTTGTTTTATAATCCAGGATTTCATCTGTCGCATTGGATATGGCTGACAGAATGTTTACACAACGTTTGCTGTATTTCCCTTCAGGATAAATTAAAAGGTAGCCGACAAAACTAAAAAAGGCGGGGACGATCTTACCCTCGTGAATGGCGCAAAGGCCCAGGTAGAAATGAGCACTGAACTGATAAGGATTGATCAAAAGGGTTTCCTTGAAAACAGATTCTGCTTCGGCAAAACGATTCTGTTCGAAAAGAGCAATACCCTTGTTCAGGTATAAAAGACTATAGGAAGGGTATTTTCTGATGGCTTCGTTGAATACAGAAATTGATTTTTCCCTTTGACTGTCGCTTCCTAAAACGTTGGCATAAGTATTATAAATATCCGGCTCCCATTCCCGCTTATCTTTTAGCTGTAATGCTTCTTCGCAAACCTGTATTGCTTTTCGAAACTGGCTGTCGGCCTGATAATTTAAGGCTCTTCCATATAAGGATCTGACATAATTTGAATCGTTTCGGTCTATCTGGTCATATAAACTCAGTGACTTTTTATATTGACCTGAGTCATAAAATTCTTCAGCAGACTTGATAAGTTCTCCGGATCGGATAGGAGGGTCATTCTGCGAAAAAGCCTGAAAATAGGAAATAAGGATACAAAAGAGGGTTAGAAAGGGCTTCATGAAAAGGGATCAGTTGTTGGTAAAGTGAAAATAACAGAATTTGATTGTAAAACGCAGAGAGTTCTATTATTAGTGTGAGTAAAGACGGGGTAAGCAGATAAAGGAATAAGGGTTTTCCCTTAGAGTTAATGCGGCACAGCCGTTCACCTGCTTTTTACAAGTTTAATTCCAAAGCATCTGGCAGACATTCAAGGATGGTTTAGCGATGGCTTGATATAGATCATTAATCCGTCTCGGCAACCATATGCATTGAAATAACAATACGATTCCAACTGTTGAAGATGACTATTGTAAAATATTTCTTTATTCGTCCTGACTGATGCAAATCCTCAGCTTTATCAAATGTTTTTATGTCAATCACTTATTATTTTCTAAGCTTATAACCGGGGTCTCCGGTCTGCCACAACATAAATGCATCCTGGTCAGCAAAATTACTGTAGGTAACCATCCTGTTTTCTGTAAAATGTCCATTATTCAGGTCTACTCTCAGCAAGACCGGCTTTCCAGATCCGGAAGCGTTTTGCAGAGCACCCGCAAATTTCCCTGGTTGCCATGGTGCAACGCGGGCATCATTGATACCTGTAGCACAAAGAACTGCAGGATATTTTATTCCTTTCTGAACATGACTTAATGCATCCATTTCGATTAAAGCCATGCATTCTATTGAATCCTTTTCTGTTCCATATTCTTTACTGTTGGCGGGGCCGTCCGTTCCATATTCTGACCGCAATGCATTTGCATCTCCCACATTGCATACAGCTGCAGCAAATAAATCAGGTCTTTCTGTAATGGCCCGCCCGATTAATATACCACCCGCACTGGTCCCTGTTCCTGCAAGCCTTTCTTTAGTAGTGTAACCATTTTTGATGAGATATTCAGCACATGCAATAAAATCTTTCCAGGTATTTGGCTTCGTAGTTTTGTACCCGCTCAAATGCCAGTTCTCTCCTTTTTCACCTCCACCTCTAACATGAGCATATGCCAGTACAACTCCCTGGTTTACCAATGCCAGGTTCATGGCGGAAAAATAAGGTGAATAAGAATATCCATAGCAGCCATATCCTGTAAGAATACAACTGTTGTTACCATTTAAGATCGTTTTCTTATTATATAAAATGGATAGTGGAATCATGACGCCATCATGAGAGGCAACTTCCACCTCTTTCACACCAATATTTTCCAGGCCTGGATATTGAATGGCTTCATTGAACACACTTTTGCGATATTGATTTGTCTTTGAATTAAAATCATATAAAGAGTAGGGTTTGTTCCAGGATGTGACGCCAATAATTGTTGAATCTGTTTTATTACCTGAAAAAGCGACACTGATCTGCCCCTGTAAATCCTTTAAAATGCTTTCAGTGGTTGCTGTTTGAAAATTATATTTAACCAGGCTGCTATTAATTCCATCCGTAAGTGTTAAGATGAGAAAATCCTTTGTGCCACTGATATCATTAATTTTATTCTTGCCTTCTTTGTAGATTGTTACTGCATTGGTTATATCAGGAGTCTCAATATTTGTTTGGGTTATTTTATAGTTTGGCGCGTCCTTATAAGTCAGCATGTATAAATCCCTTCCGTGCGTAAAAAAGTTGGTGACCTGATCTTCTTTTTTAAACAACAGTTTCCATGGAATGGATTTGTTCTGAATAGTTGTAACAGGTGCATAATATGCTCTCAGCTCATTGGCGGCCGTAAAGAGAAAACCTACCAGGTATTTTTCTTCATTATCAAGCGCTACATAACAGATATCTTCAGGTGCAATGGCCAACTGATTATATTTAGCAGCTGATAAAATTTCTAAATCATTAGCCCGGTCTGTTCCTATAACATGAAGCATTGATTTCAGGTTCAGATGAAATTCAACAGCATCTTCTTTGAAAGAAGTATGGGCAGTATACATAAAGGAGTTGTCATTCACCCAGCAGGTAACTCCATATAAAGTAGGAGCGAGTGAATCATTATAGAACTTTCTTGTGGCCACATTCATGATCCTGATGGTAGCAACTTCGCCTCCTCCTTCAGCAGTTTCAATCGTAATATTTGTTCCATGTATGGACGGAGTGAAGTTTTTAATATTAAGCGTGTGTCCTTTTTTAAAGTTCATGGGATTGAAAAGCAGGATCTCTTTGCCCTGTTTCATTTTTCGATAATATAAACTGGCTACAGGATCACCTGCTTTCCGTTTTTTATAAAACCAGAATGAATCGATCAAAATCATTCCCGAATACGATGTACTTTGTAATTTGTCGAGTGCAACGAATTGGTTAAAGAGACTGTCCCTCCCTGAAATATCTTTTAAAATATTATGACTGAATTCTGCCTGTTGTTTAAACCAGTCCTGCACCGATTTATCGTCTAAATGTTCCATCCACCGATAATGATCCGTGATGATTTTCCCGAAATAATTGTTGATACTGTCCTCCATTTTAGTTGAAGGATAGTTCCATTGTGCATGTACGGTAGATCCGGTAAAAAGGATAATTATTAAACTAAGTATATTTCTCATATCAGATAAGTTTTGGGGATGATATGTATATTTTATGTATCTTTTATCAGGTAACATTAAAGTTATAAAACTTTCTACTTCCAACTAAAAACATGAAAAAGACGGTGCTTTTAACACTGACTGCTATCTGTTTATATTCTATCGTTTTCAGTCAGAGACCCTTACCAGAATATAGAAACGAAGATTTAAAAATCAAAAATTTCAGCAGAAGAATCGTAGAATTTAAATCATCGAAAGAGACCATTGACCTGCAAAATATTAGAAGCATTGATGTTATTGACGCCAGACCTGACACCATGGCCATTGGCCTGGCATTGATAAGTAAGCACATACCCTTTTTTGCTACTTCGCAAACTGTCTTTGCCTATGATGCGCAACAATTTTTAAACAATTCTATTCATTTTAATAAGTCCGATTCATTCTCGGTATTAATGGTCATCAAGAAATTTTGGCTGACCGGTGGTCTTGATGAAGAGATGGAGCAACAGATACAGAATACGGATGTAGATAGCAGTAGCAAAAAAATCGGCAGTATACTGGCAAGGATTGAGTTTTATTTAAAAAAGGGATCAGACCATTTTATTTTGTACCGGTTTGATACGACGATTACGAGAAATATTTATGTGTCTAAAGATGCGTCAATATTGGTGGAGCAGGCACTGATATCGTCCTTATCCAGGTTAAAGGAGATGGATTCAAAATTTCAAACTATTAGTGAAACGAAAAGAAAATTTAGCTGGGATGAGATTAGAGCTCACGATCAGAAACGATTTGATATCCCCGTTTTGAAAGACAGTGCACATATTCGTGGAGTATATTTTTCAATTGAAGAATTTAAAAATAACAATCCGGGCCAGCGGGATTTTGAAGTTGAAAAAGATAAACTGATAGACTTGATTTTTGTTAAACAACCAGATGGGAAATCAGTGCCGATACGAGATGCCTGGGGATATTGTGATGGGAAAAATCTATATATCAGGTCGATGGAAAATTATTTCCTTCTTCAACGGGAATGCAATGCCTTTTATATTTACGGCTCAAAGGAGTTTAAGCACAAAAAAGTAGCACACGATCAGGGTATGGAAAGCGGATCAAATGCTGCTGGTGGGACTACTCATTTTACAAATCCATTGGAAAAAACATCTAAAAGACACCTCGCACTCGAACTCAAACCTTATGAATTAGACTGGGATAACGGGGAACTGAATTAAAATAAATCTCACCTTTCGTTAATTGTCGGCGATGCTGATTCATTTTCTCTTATTGAATTTTTATCCATTCATAATGCCCATTCTGACTTACATTGATTTTTGTAACCTTCCCATTTTCAGATACAAATTCGCAATTGGCATCCAATATATTTTTGAATTGAAATTTTGTATCAGACTGGAAAACGATTGGAAATAATTCCGACTCGGAAACTTTTGCAAATAATTGATTATTCTTTTTCACCATAGTGATCGTTCTACTGGTGTCTATCGTCAGTTTGTAAACCCCGACATATTTATCGAGCATTTTCGAATCGACTTTTACATCATTTTGCAATGACTTACCCAGGGCAATCCCTGAAATATTGACAGATAACTCATCTATTGGTGCAGACCCGCAATTGCATAGAATAGCAATAAAAACATCTTCAGCCGGGAAATAAATTTCATTCGTTACAAATCCAGGTATTCCGCCTGCATGTGAAATGGATTTTACTCCATTCGATGTTTTCAGAAACCAGCCATATCCATAGCCCGTGGGTGTCCCATCCTTCAACTGGTAAGAAGTAAATGCTTTTAGTAAAGATTCTTTTTTAAGAATCTGATAAGAATACAATCCCTTTTGCCATTTAAATAAATCATCAACATTGGAAATTAATCCTCCGGCAGCATATTCAATTGTCGGACTCCAGTAATCTTCATTTTTGTAAACCGTATCATCTTTCTGATAACCATTTACACGTTCTGGAATAATAATTCCCGCACTATCAAAGTATGTATGGATTAATCCCAATGGTTTAAGGATATTATCCTGCATATAATCCTGATATCGTTTGCTAGAAACTTTCTCGATGATATAGCCCAACAAATAATATCCTGAATTGCTGTAAGAAAATTTGGTACCCGGTTCAAATTCAAGGGCATAATTTTTAAAACTGTCAATAAGTTGTTTGGGCCTGTAATCCAGACGTTCCATATTTGAATTTGGGTAGTCGATCTGCATATAATCCCTGATACCCGAAGTATGCGTCAGTAAATTCTCCAATGTTATAGTATAACCTTTTGAAGGAAAATCCGGAATAAATTTCTGCAGACTGTCATGAAGAGAAATTTTACCCTGTTCAACCAATTGCAGAATGGCTACAGCCGTGAACTGCTTTGTGATGGAAGCCAGATTAAAAACCATATCAGGCTTTAATTCAACATTCAATTCCAGGTTGGCGCTTCCAAATGCCTTTTTGTAAATTATCTCACTATGTTTTGCAACCAGCACTTCGCAACCAGGCTGTGATGGATTGAACTGCTTTGTCAGAAGCCCATCAATTTTATTTTCAATTGGATTATTTTGCCCAAAGCATGATGTTATAAAAGCACCACAAAGAATGAAACAAATGAGTGCTTTAAGCATTTCTTAGTTTGATAGGCTGCCAGTTAACTTCACACATTATACAAAAGATCATGATACACTGCCAGGGTTTTAACTTTTTATTAGTTGATTTCTCAGGATTTCCTATCTTATAATAGAATCTGATTCAACCTGAAAGATCTATGAAGATATTTGCCATTCTACCCATTTTTATTTTTTCATTGGCTGCCTCTTCAAGCCAGCCGCCTAACCAAAAACTGGTAATATCTCATTTAACGGGCGACTTTTATGTTTACACAACCTTTGGAACATATAAAAACGAACCGGTTCCTTCAAACAGCATGTACATGATCACCTCAGAAGGAGTTGTCTTATTTGATACGCCCTGGGATAGTACTCAGTTCCAGCCTCTATTGGACAGTATAAAAATTAAACATAATAAAAACGTTGTCTTGTGCATCTCGACACATTTTCATGATGACAGAACCGCCGGTCTCGAATACTATAGAAGAATAGGTATTAAAACCTATACCACTGAACAAACCGATGAATTGAGTAAACAAAGAAATGAGAAGAGAGCTGAATTTTTAATGTATAAGGACAGCATTTTTACAGTGGGTCAGCATACATTCCAGACTTACTACGGCGGTCAGGGCCATTCACCAGACAATATTGTCATTTGGTTTGATAAAGAAAAAATTCTCTATGGCGGATGTCTGGTGAAAAGCACAGAGGCCGAAGACCTGGGAAATCTTTCGGATGCAAATGTAAAAGCATGGGCCACCACCATTAAAAATATTCAACAAAAATTTATAAGCCCCAACTATATTATACCGGGCCATTTGGACTGGTATAGCAAAGAGTCTTTGACGCATACATTACTCTTAATTCAGCAATACAATGAAAAGAACTAAGGGTTAATACTTAGCAGGTATATTTTGAAAACGAACCCCTCGCGGATTATAATAAACTAGGAATTATTATTAGTTTTATTTTCGACAGCGGCTGACGACCGATATAACCCTTAAACCAAAATGACCAGCTAATGATCCGATCTGTAATTGCCTGCATTATCTTCATTGTATTTTTACAAGGCTGCGGGTTTAATGGCTCCTATTTTGGTACCTGGAAAAATCTCAACATAAGTCAGGATAAAAGGGCGGAGATAGAAGTTCTAAACCGCAAGCTGATCAACAGCATAAAGTTTAATGATGTGGTTGCAGTAAAATCAATCATGTCCGACACAGTAAAAAAAGTCGCAGGAAACGAAATCGATTCACTCATCAGCAGGGTAAGTCCTGCTTTCACTTCAGACCGGTTTACCATACTGGATGAATACTATGTGCATAACCTGGTATCTGGTATTTCAGTTTCATTAAAGTCAAATTTGAAAACGGATGATGATTATACAATAGCTTATAATGCTTTGAACAAGGAAACTTACACTTCTTTACTCCTCGTGTATGACCCGACCGGCGAAGTACTGGTTACAGTAGTTTATGGAAATTATGATGGGAATTGGGAAATTAATATCCTACAGATCGGGCAATACAGATATTACTATAAAAATGCAATGGATTATTACAGGCTGGCTAAATTGAATTATGATCAGGGATATTTTGTAGATGCCGCAGATAATTTGTTAATTGCAAATCAATGTCTCAAACCCGCAGACAAAATCTTCAAGTATAAAAAAGAGGGGGAGGTCAAGGCATTTTATGATAAAGTGATAAAAGAAACATTGGCAAAATACAATTTGCCATTAACATTGGAGAATATTCCCAGCAAACCGAAGGTATTTGGTATCTATCCTCAGCTGAAGGAAGGAGGATATTATAATACGTTCAGATATTTATCGTCAATCAATATAGATGACAGCATTGCGTTGGCGAAAGAGAATAAAAAGGTGAGGGTTGAAGTAAAGAAGATTTTTACCGGCGTCGGGATCTATAAAAAAATTACACTGTACCAGGCATTTAATGAAATGCCTGATGGCAATAATCCAACCAAATATTATGGCTTCATTGACCGATGAACACCTTAAAAACTCTTTCCATTTAATGTCTCGTACGCATCTCTTAAACCTGAGCTTTTAAGACCTATGGATAATAATTTAGTTTCAATTTTATTTTGGACAGATTTAGCCTCCGGAAAGTTTTGATTAGTCCAAAACCTGTTTTTAATTTCAAAATAACCTGTTTCACTAAGAAAGGCTACACCATAACGATAAGCATCTTCCATGGTATCATCCAAATCACTTATTTTAAAAGAGCCGTCCGGCTGATATGAATTTGTAAGGCACCAGTTAAGCATCCTGTAAATCTCAAAGCGGACTTTTTCACGCGTTGCAGTATCAAGATAAGGCCATGCATACCTGAATATTTTTACCGCATCCCAATTCAGATGATTCTCAAAATGGCCATCAAATTTTATTCCTGCAGGAAAATCTAAATCGTCGAGTTGAAGCAATCGTTTTGCGATTAAATCTTCATGTTCAACCTGTCCATGAAGGTCAGAAATTACATGAAATGTAATACCCACATCGTCCATTTTCCAAATATTTCCATTCCTGTCTACCATCCACTGTCCCCAGCAACCAGTCGATAAATTTTGCCAGTTTTTCACATAATCTTTAAGAGCGCTGTCGAGCTGAGGATGAAAAACGTAAGCTTTTAATTTGCTTTTATGTAATAATCTTGCAATTGCTGAAAAGGTTTCATCAAGTTCTTCCCTGTTGAATATTCCTGTTTTGGTAAAGTCATCATATAAAACAGAGTTAAGTTGCGCTTTAAGTTTTTCCGGGGAATTAATCCGGTCAAGAAAATTAAGAGGATATTGAGGAGGCAGACTATCTTCCAAATGATCTACAGAATAATAAAGCTTAAGATACCAAACGTTCATTCCAAATCCCCAGCTTCCATCCGAAGACTGTTGTTCAGATGCCAATTTCTGCGCTGCCGGTTGTGATAAACTTTGGCGCAAATCTTCAATCCTAAGACGTGTGGCAGAAGTGTCTGACGTAAAGTTCAGCAGCCAGCGAATTTCCCGATATATATGCATGGAATAAGTCATCGCTATACCGTCTGCCTGGTTCCGGTTTATTTCTTTTATAAGTGGTTTAAGAATGGGGTTAAACTGTTTTAATCTTTTCTCTCTGGCAATACGCAATGCAGACATGTCCCAATAAAAATGAGCTTTATCCCGAAATCGGGGCCACCATGAATCATTTGTGATTTTTGTTGGAGTAGTAAATGTATGTCCTCGATAGATTATAGTCGCAATTGCAACGCGTCGCAACTGTTCCCGGCATACATAACCCGAAAGTATCAATATAAAAATTACGATTATTAAAATCCACAAGCGTTTGCGCTTCATATTTCTTTTCTTTTGCGAAACTGATGATATAAATTTAAATTATTAGATATATTTAACGATGAATAAATCCACAGCCTATCTTCCTCCTAAAAGTCATTACGAAATTCTGGACGGATTGCGCGGCGTAGCTTCCGTATTAGTGATCATTTTCCATATGTTCGAAACCTTTACCGGCGGCAACCGTTTTATCCAGATTATCAATCACGGGTATCTGGCCGTAGATTTTTTCTTTCTACTGTCGGGCTTTGTGGTGGCTTACGCCTATGACGACCGATGGGGGAAATTAATTCAATGGGATTTTTACAAACGCCGCCTGGTGCGGCTGCAACCGATGGTTGTAATGGGTTCCATCATCGGCGCAGCCTTTTTTTACTTTCAGGTAAGTCCCGCATTCCCGCTTATTGCAGATACTACTATATGGAAAATGCTGTTGTTAATGCTCATCGGCTGCACACTGATTCCCGTTCCGATTTCAATGGATATAAGAGGCTGGCAGGAGATGCACCCGCTTAATGGACCAGCATGGTCTTTATTTTTTGAATATATCGCTAATATACTTTATGCCGTCATTGTACGCCGGTTCTCTAAACTACTCCTGTCAATTTTTGTATCTCTTGCGGCTTGCATGATGATCGCTTATTTAGTTACCGGAACCCAGGGAGATCTGATTGGTGGCTGGTCACTGAATAAAGAGCAACTTTTTGTCGGTTTTACAAGAGTGTTGTATCCTTTTTTTGCAGGCGTTCTTCTTTCCCGTGTTGGCAAACTTATCCGGATTAAAAATGCATTTTGGTGGTGCAGTGTTCTTATTATCATTTCTTTTTGTATCCCCCGTGTAGGAGATGAGCATCATGTTTGGATGAATGGTATTTATGATGCCGTCTGTGTGATTATTATTTTCCCAATCATTGTGTCAATGGGAGCAGGGGGAATGCTCCACAGTATTAAATCGGCCAGGATATGTAAATTTTTTGGTGATATTTCTTACCCGCTTTATATCACACATTATCCGCTTATTTATTTATTCACAGCCTGGGTGGTTAATAACAGAATACCACTTGGCGCTCAGGGGCTGCTGGTCGGATTCCTGTTAATGATAGTAAGTATTATCATTGCATATGGCTGCCTTAAGCTATATGATGAACCTGTTCGGGCATGGCTGACAAAAAAGTATTTGATGAAGAAATGATCTGGCTTATTATCTGAACAAAATCTATTTCACCTTAACTCTCCTTAAACCGGGATTGTAACCTACGATATCCATTCGTCTTGCTGAACAACTATCCTCAATTAAAGCAAAATGAATGGAATCAGCTCCAACAAATGTCAATTTATATTTACCCCAATAATCCTTTCCGCAAACATCTTTAATATTCTTAATGGAAAAAACAGGATCCTTAAAAAGGTAACTTCCCCTTTCTCCAATCGTTCCATCGGGTAAAGTAACAGTATACGTGTTATCTGCTTTGAGATCTACGTATTCTCCAATAGATGTTCCGTCCGAATTATATATTGTCCACTTCCCGACCAAACTGTATTTTGGCATACCAAATGCAAAAATTATTAAAGCAATAAAAAGAAATGGAAGAAGCTTAAACCTAATTTTTGATGATTTGTTTTTCATGACCTTTGTTATTTTAAGTGAAATAAATTTAGCCGGTAAGTTTCAGCCTAACCAATTCAAATAGAGGTATATACAATAGCCCCCGGCTATTTTGTACTTCGTATGATAAAAAACTTCACCAATTACTCTGCACTGGTTATTCAATAGCTAAAATAATTATTACTATACTTATCCCAGTGGAAAATCGACGAATCCTAATGGAAAATCGACGAATCGTAAGCCTGATTTTACGAAATACTAATCCGAAATTAATAACTATTGATACAATAGATTGATTTTATCTTTTTTCAGCACCGCCAACATATTCCTATTTCCGTTTCTTCAAATCTTTTTATTTCGTTATGGATAAATCATAGGCAGTAAATAACCCTTTGATTTACGGTTTTTTAAACTGTATTATCAATTATTGAGATCACTTTTTTCATAAAACACACAACCATTTTTTATTTCCCTTGTAATATGTAAACCCCTTTCCGTGAACACATTCTATTTATAAAAATATCATTAGTATGAATACATTGAAACCCGTGACATTGGATCACCCAAAAATGAAAGTAGAAGTCTGGAGCGATATCATGTGCCCATTCTGTTATATTGGCAAGCGGAATTATGAATCGGCGCTCAGTGGATTTGAGGGGAAAGACAATATTGAAATAGAATGGCGAAGCTTTCAGCTTGATCCGACGATTCCTAAGAGCAGCGCAGCTAAAGAAAATGTATACCAATACCTGGCCGATAAAAAAGGGATCAGCTATGAACAGTCCGCCAAAATGCATGAGCGTGTAATTAAGATGGCGAAGGATGCCGGGCTGGATTATCATTTTGACAAAGCGATCGTTGCCAATTCCTTTGATGCTCACAGGATGATACAGCTTGCCAAAGAAAAAGGTCTTGGCGATGCCGCTGAAGAAAGATTATTTCGCGCCTATTTCACCGAAGGCAAAGACTTTGGCGATCATGAAACACTGATATCGATCGGGAAAGAAATCGGTCTTAAAGAAGAGGAAATCAAAGAAGCGCTGGTCAGTGATGTATATGCTGAAAAAGTGGAACGGGATATTCAGGAAGCTGCCGACATCGGTGTGCAGGGCGTTCCATTTTTTGTATTTGACCGCAAATATGCCGTTTCCGGCGCCCAACCGCCTGAACATTTTCTGCAGGCTTTGAATCAGTCTTTTGGAGAATGGAAAAAAGATAGTCCTCTTGTAGTGGAAGAAGGTGCAGTCTGTAAGCCGGGTGAAGATTGCCTATAAAAAAATATAACACTTATGAAATATAATCTACTGGGAAAAACGGGACTTAAAGTCTCTGAACTTTGCATGGGCACCATGACATTTGGCGGGAAGGGATATTTCAAACCCATTGGCACCCTGGGACAGGAACCCATTGATGCCCTTATGAAGCGTGTCATCGACGCAGGTATAAATTTCATCGATACAGCCAACGTATATTCAGAAGGATTAAGTGAAGAACTTACCGGGAAATCCATTCGCAATCTCGGCCTGCATCGCGATGAACTTGTACTCGCCACAAAAGTGCGTGGAAAAATGGGGGATGGACCCAACGATAGTGGCCTCACCAGAAAACACATCATTCAGCAGGCAGAGGCAAGCCTGCGCCGTCTTCAGGTGGATTATATCGATTTGTACCAGATCCATGCTTATGATCCATTAACCCCTTTTGAAGAAACACTTTCCGCAATGGACGACCTGGTTCGCTCAGGAAAAGTGCGGTATATCGGTGCCAGCAATTTAGCCGCCTGGCAACTGATGAAAGCTTTATCCATCAGTGATTATCATCGCATCGCAAAATTTGTATCGCTTCAGGCATATTATACAATCGCCGGTCGTGACCTGGAAAGAGAACTGCTGCCCCTGCTCAAAGATCAGCATGTCGGACTAATGGTATGGTCGCCCCTGGCCGGAGGGTTTCTCAGTGGTAAGTATAATCGCAACAAAGAAAAAGATGCTGAAGGCCGCCGTGTCAATTTCGATTTCCCTCCCGTGAACAGGGAACGCGCCTTTGATATCATTGATGAATTACAAATCATGGCCACCTCTAAAAATACAACTGTAGCAGGACTCGCACTAGCCTGGTTGCTTCAACAGCCGGCTGTGACAACGGTAATTATCGGCGCTAACAAAATGGAACAGCTGGAAGACAATTTAAAATCCGTGGATCTGAAATTTAGTGCGGATGAATTGGAAAAGCTGGATAAGATCAGCAGGCTGCCTGCAGAATATCCAGGCTGGATGCTGGAACGCACAGGTGGTGACAGGAAAATATAATCCTGCAAATGACCGAAAGCGTGCGAGTTATTCTGAACGAAGGCTATTAACAGGATTCGTAATCGCCGCTTTAATACTTTGAAAGCTTACTGTCATTAATGTAATCCCGATCGCACCCATGCCGGCCGCAGCAAATATCCACCAGGAGATTTCTGTTCTGTATGCATACGCCTGCAGCCATTGATGTAGCATCCACCAGGCGATCGGAATTGCGATCAGGCAGGAAAGGCCGACTAAAAGAACAAAGTCTTTCGATAGCAATCTCCAGAGATTGAAAACCGTTGCTCCCAGAATTTTTCTGACACCGATTTCCTTCATTCGCTGCTCAGCAACAAAGGAAGCAAGACCGAATAATCCCAAACAGGATATGAAGATGGCTAGAATGGTAAAGAAGCCCGCTAATTCACCTATGCGCGATTCACCACGGAACCTTGAATCGTATTCTTCATCTACGAATTTGTAATCGAAGGGTTCGGCAGGACTGTATTTTGCAAACACCGGACTAATCCGGCGAAAAGCCTCCCGGGCACTCAGATTTGGATTGATTCGGATTGTTAAGTTTGACATTTTATATGGCGACAAATAATACATGGCGGGGACTGCCGATTCATAAGGAGATTCCATGACCATATTTTTTACAACTCCAATAACCCTGAAATTGTATTTCATCCAGGTTACTGTTTTACCAATGGGATCTTTCAATCCCATATATTTTACGGAAGATTCATTCAGGATCATCATTCCGGAGTCAGAGCCCTTAGGTCCTGATCGAAAATCCCTGCCTTCAGTAAATTTCAATCCAAGTGTTTTAGCATATTCAGTCGTTACTCCTTTCATTGTAAAATCAGGATCTGATGCAATACTGCTATTATGATCGGTCCAGCTAAGGCCACCGTTTTGAGGCCAGGAAGCAGTAACAGGACTAACAGATTCAGCTACCTCAGTTACAGCACCCGTACTCAGCAGGTCGTTGCGGAAAGCTGAAAAATGATCATAAATATTATTGGTATGCATCACCATCATGAACAATCCCTGCTGATTATACCCCACCTGTCTGTCTTTGGCGTATTGTACCTGCCTGAAAACAATGATCGTTCCAATGATCATAGCAATGGAAACAGTAAACTGTACTACTACCAAAACCTTACGCGGTAATGCAGCCAGTCGGCCAACCCGGAAAATCCCCTTCAGAACTTTCACTGGTTGAAAAGAGGACAGATACAATGCCGGATAGCTTCCCGCGATCAGCCCTGTGAAGAGCGCGAAACCAATACCAGCGATCCACCAAACCGGATTCAACCAGGGTACAGTCATCTTCGTTTCCGCCAGTTCATTGAAAAAGGGTAACGATAATATGAACAACCCCACTGCTAAAACAAATGCCATCACTGCCACGAGTAATGATTCTACAAAGAACTGACCGATCAGTTGCCAGCGCATTGAACCGATGGTTTTTCGTATCCCAACTTCTTTGGATCTTTTTTCAGAACGAGCCGTACTCAGATTCATGAAATTTATGCAGGCGAGCAGAAGAACAAAAACTCCAATGATTCCGAATAACCTTACATATTGAATTCTGCCACTGTCGCGATCACCCTCTTTGAATTCAGAATATAAATGCCAGCGACTCATCGGATGAAGAAATAATTCTGAAGTATTCATATTATGTCCTGTAGAGTCGAGCCATGGATCATTATCAGCCTTGATGGTTCTGATTTTTGCTGAAACTTTTTCCATATCTGCGTGATCCGCGAGCTCAATGAAAACCTGCCAGTTATTATCTCCCCAACTGTGACGGTTATATCTGGTTTCAGGATCAAAATATTCATATAGATCCCAGGGTGCAAGAAAACTAATATCCCTGAACGTACTGTTATAGGGGAAGTCTTCATAAACACCTGTCACTTTAATAAATAGACTATCGTCCATGCGAAGTATCTGCCCCACGGGGTCGGCATCAGCAAAAAATGCTTTAGCAAGGGAGGCCGATAACAAAATCGAATGCGGGTCGTTCAGGGCGGAGGGTCCTCCTTTCAGCAACCGTATACTGAATAATTTCAGTACTTCCGGATCCATGAAATTGCCCGGCTTGATTAATTTTTTCTGATCGAAAGAAAGTATATGCTCCTGTGATTGGGAGGACATCACAATCCGTTTAAAATTACCACCAAACTTTGAACGTAGCTCGTCCACCACAGGAGCTGGCAATTGTCTTTGAGCACCCTTATGACCAGGCCAGAGTGCCCAGACCTGTGCAATACGCTGGTAGTTATTTACCTGTTTGTCATAGGACCATTCATTATAAACCCAGCATGCAATCAGCATGGCGAGGGCCATGCCTACTGCCAGGCCACCAATATTAATAAAAGATGAAAGTCTGTTTTTAATCAGGCTGCGCCAGGCAGTTTTGAAATAATTCTTTAGCATGCTGAAAGATTTTCACTTTAAGGACAAGCCTTCCCATTGAATGTTGCATCCGATCCTACGGATTCATTCTATTAAAATATTCAGCGATGGATTCATTATTTGCTTTTACTCTTCCTTCACTCATTCCGAAACTGAGTTCTGTTTTTCCTTCTTTCATTTGCCTGAATACAGATTCTACAAAATCGCTGACTGCCGGATGTGCATCGTGTATACCCTTTCCACCAAGATCTGTGTTCAAAGCAGGTGGTATCATTTCTATGACTTCTATATCGGTTGATTTCAGGCTATGCCGTAAAGAAAGTGTGAACGAACGCAGAAAAGCTTTAGTGGCGCAATAAACAGGAACTTTTGAAAATGGAACGAATGCCAACCCTGATGTAACGTTAATAATTGTGTTTAATGATTTTAAATTGATAAACAGCTTCGTCAAATGGAGGGGTGCTAAAACATTAATTGTAATTTCTTCAGTTGCCTTTTGGTAAAAGCCGCTGTCTGTAATGCTCATCCAATTTTGAATACCGGCGTTGTTTACAAGCACATTCAAATCAGGATGATTTTTTGAAATCCAGTTGTACAATCCAATACGGTCAGCTTCGATCGACAAATCACATGTTTTAGTAATCACGGAAGGAAATTTTACAGCAGCTTCCTTTAGAGCCGATTCCCGCCTTCCGCAAATAATAACTGTATTTTTTTCCTGAATAAATCTTTCGGTGAGGCCGAGACCAATACCGGTTCCTCCACCGGTAATCAAAATTTTGTTTCCAGATAGTTTCATGAGCTATATGATTATAAATTGTTTTAAATACAAACACAAATTTAAGATACAGGACAGAGTGTTGGAACCATTACTTCAATGCGTATTATAAGAAGAACGCATCTTTCCTGAAATGACAAGCATACTGATCAGGTAAATCGAAATCGCGATCCACAACACAAATTGAAAACCAATCATCATACTTAAAATGATGCCTATAACGGATCCAATAACTGTAAAAAAACCATTTACACCCCAGGCCCAGGGAATCAGAGTCGAATCCTTTTTACTCATGATATCTATCGCGGTAGGAAATGGTATACCCATTAAAATACCCAATGGCATGATCAGCAGTATGGCTAAAATAACGCGGGCTGGCATAGGTAAAGCGATAGCCAGTCTTAATAATGCAGGAAGTAATAAACTTGCAATCAGTAACAAGAAGGACAAAGCGATAATGGAAAAACGCAGTGTGCGCAGTGAATTTGATCGGTAGTTCCCCGAAATATAAGCGCCCATACCTGTAAAAAACAGAAGGGCTGCCAATACAATGACAAAACTGTATACGGGTTCACCCAGTAACAAACTGAACAGTTGAATCATCACCATTTCTATTATGATAAATCCGAATCCCAATCCGGAAAAATAAAAAAGAAATGGAAATATATTTTTAAACTGTAATCCTGTTGAAGAAAAGCGCCAAAGTGGTAAAAGGATTACCAGTGCAGAAATAAGCAATACCTGCGCCAACAAGACCAGCAGGCTCACCTCCGCAATGGGTTTGTCTTCCAGTGCAATCCTGCCCATTTTTTGCTGGGAGAATATATCTTTAAACGATTTCAGATTCAATGTTGACCATCTCGTATGATGATTAAAAAAGGGCTGGTTATCAGTCGCAGGGGCAATTTCTGAAGGATAGTTTTGATAAAGACCATTTAGATTAGCTGTTGTCAAAATCGAATCGTAAATATTCGAAGCAGGACTATAGGGGTCATATAGAACATCGGGCGGAGGATCTTTTACCAGATTAATAAACGCATTCATCTCAGACACTTGTTGTCTTGTCAATTCATTTTTACTCATTACAAAAACAGCATAAAAAGATTTCCTGCCTGCCATTTTAGGGGAAGATTCAGGGTAAGTAAAAGCAAAGAAGTGCATGGCCGGATTTTTAATCCCCTTTTCTTCCAACACCTCTCTTCCCGTTGAAAATAATCTTGGAATCTGAAACTCCGGCCGGGTAAAATAAATGATCCCATGATCTTTCAGATGATCGTAATAATCTTCAAATGCTTCTTTGGTAAGCACATAATTTTCTGAAAGACTCAATGCACCCGAAGCTATGGCTGCATTGCTGATCGTATGAACCGACACGATGGCATCATATGTATCTTTCGTGGAGCGTACAAAATTCCTCCCCTCACCAGTTACCAGGTTAACCTGCGGCTGGTGGAAAAGATCACTCCAATAATCATTATGAAGAACCACATCATTAATAATCGGATTGATTTCAACAGCAGTTATTTTATGTACGCCATGGTGTAAAGCATCCAGCACCTCCGTTCCACAGCCACTTCCGATGATCAGCAGATCAGGATCTTTTTTATCAAGATATGCGAGACAGGAAGCATAGACAGAATCTGCCGGATATTTTGCCAGGACCGTTTTTACATCAGGCTTCATGTCAAATACAAGCCCTGTAGCTGCCGTTCCCTGATCGATCACAAATACCGGAGATTTTTTTAAGGAATCGTAATCGCTATTGTCAATAAATAAATCGACTCTTGAAAAAGTATTCCAGCGTGTATAGATTGGTTTGATTTTACTTGAGGAGGATCTTTTATTAGAAGTAATATGCAATGGGATGAGCCAGTCAGCATTCAGCGAAATAAAAAGAGTTGCTACTAACAATAAGGAGGCAGATATCAAAAGGAGTCTATAATTTTTGCTGATAAAAAGAATAGCAGCAAATGCAGCGAAGCAGGCAGCGAATAGAACAGAACCGGCTCCACCAAAATAAGACATAGTAAAAACAATAGCCACACATCCCAAAGCCGCACCAGCGAGGTCATAGGCATACAACCTGTGTATTGCTGATGAGAAGCGTGTAAATAATAATGACAATGCAAGACCTGCAAAGAAGAATGGAATGGAAACAATGATATAGGTGACCGGCATGTACAAAAGCTGCATCCTGTCTGCATAAAGACTAAACGGATCGAAGGGTATCTTTTGTAACAGCCAAAAGCAAATGATGATCGATGAAGAAAGAGAGATGCTTATCCATCCAAGGCTTTTATCCAGCTGGAAATTTTCGCGCAGGTTTTTCCACATCGAAAGTAGAACCCCGGATACACCAAATCCCAGGAGTGCTGTTGAAATGATCAGGAAACCGAAATGATACCAAAGCGTTACTGAAAAAACGCGGGTGAGGGAAAGTTCAAATAATAGCGTTGAGAAAGAAATGAAAAAGATACCAAAATTGTATTTCGAATTTGGTTTCATGAAACGATATTATACTAAATGTACATAATCCTTTATTTTATCCCTGTATCACAAGCGAACATATCAGTATCAAAACCGCGCGTCCCGAAAAAGCAGTTTTGATTTATATGGCTGATTAATAATCCTTTAGAATTCTGGCATTTTCTTAGTAATCAATGTATACCCTCAGGTTTTCATCCTAATATTAAATTCATGTTCAAAAATTATCTCAAAACTGCGATCAGAAATCTACGGAATAACAAAGTATATTCTTTCATCAATATCGTGGGTTTGAGCATCGGACTGGCATGCGCCATGCTCATCATACTATACGTAAAGGACGAGGTTAGTTATGATCGGTTCCATAAAAATGCAAACCAGATTTATTTAGTTGTCGTGAAGGGGCATTTTAGCCGGGGTCCAAATAACTTTGTGAACTACATGAGTGTTTCCGGCTATCTGCAGGGCCCGAAGTTTAAGGCTGCCATACCGGAAATTCAGGGATTCCTACGTTTTCAGGGCAATCATATTGACATTAAGAACGGAACTGATATCACATCGCAGCACATAAGTTATGTTGATTCTAATTTTTTTTCCATATTCTCATTCCCGTTGTTGCAAGGCAATCCGAAAACAGCATTGCTTAACCCGCATTCAGTGGTCCTTTCGGAGGATATGGCTAAAAAACAATTTGGCAGTACAGATGTCCTGGGTAAGACGATGCTGATTAAAAACAATGATGCATTTCAACCATATACCATTACCGGTATTTCAAAAAGATGCCCTCAGAATTCTTCTATAAAATTTGATATTCTTTTACCAATCAACGTGTCCGCCGAAGAAGAGGCAAAAACCGACAATTGGTCCAGTTTCTTTTTAGGAACTTTTGTAATGCTCTCGCCGAATGCTAATATAAAATCTGTAGAGGCGAAGATGAAAAACGCCTATGAAGCAGATGCAGCCGACATGATCAAGAAGAATAAGGATAACCCGTTGTCAGAAATTACATATATACTACAGCCGCTCACAGATATACACTTAAATAAAGAGATTCCAAATCAGCTGTCCGATGTCAGCAACCCTGTTTATTCTTATATCCTGTCCGGCATCGCATTACTTATTTTACTGATTGCCTGTATCAACTTCATAAATCTTACTGTTGCACGCTCAATAAGCCGTGCAAAGGAAATCGGTATCAGAAAGATTTCGGGCGGCTACAGAATGCAGCTTATAATGCAATTTTTGGGTGAATCATTTCTTTTATGTTTTATAGCTTTTGTATTTGGAATAATACTGGTGAAGGGATTATTACCTGTATTCAGTGAGCTTTCAAATAAAGCACTGGAGCTTTCTTACCTGCTGGATTATAAATTGATCGCCAGTTATATCGCCCTGTTCCTGATCACCGGGTTCCTGGCAGGCCTATATCCGGCGCTGGTCTTATCGAAATATAATCCTGCACAGACCCTTTATGGCAGATTTCATTTCGCTGGGAAAAATTATCTTCAGAAAACATTGGTTGTGCTGCAGTTCTCATTCGCCTCTTTTCTCATCATGGCCACCATTACAATTTTCTCGCAATTCAATTTTTTAACAACTGAAAAATTAGGTTATGATGACAGTAACCTGGTTTTAGTGGAGAAAATGAATTTAAAACATGACGAAGCCAGGTTATTGAAACAGGAACTTTTAAAATACCCCGGCATTATTGATATGACTGCAAAAAACAAATGGTTTTCAGGCACATCCGGGAAAGTGAATGGTGACAAAGATTTTGAATTTTCGTTTGAAACTGTTGACGAATCTTACCTGCCCTTACTTAAAATCCCCATGATAAAAGGGCGAAATTTTTCTACTGATATTCTTTCGGATTCAAGTCAATCTGTAATAGTCAATGAAGCATTTGTGAAAAAGGCAGGTTGGAAAAATCCATTGGGACAGCAAATTGAAATCTGGTCCAAAAAGTATCAGGTCATTGGTGTTGTAAAAGACTATCATTCTGAACCTTTGAACACAGAAATAGGTCCGAAAGCATTATTGATGTGGCCTCCTTTTGCGATGGGAGTTGCCTATATAAAAATTCAGCCGGATGTAAAACAGGCTAGTTTGAAGCATATCGAACAAGTGTTCAGAACATTATTTCCGAGCAGTCCTTATAGTTACGATTTTAAAGATCTTGAGAACCAAAAAAATTATGAATCAGAAGCCAAATGGAAACAGATTATGTTGTTTGGGGCTCTGTTAACTATTTTAGTTTCCTGCGTTGGTCTCTTCGGCTTATCGGTATTGTCAGCTGAAAAGCGGACCAAAGAAATCGGAATCAGGAAAGTTTTGGGAGCTTCTGTTCAAAGAATAGTATCCATTCTATCCAAGGATTTTTTGATCCTGGTAGTTATCGCATTACTCATATCCATTCCATTAACCTGGATGGCAGCCAATAAATGGTTGCAAAATTATCCATACAGGATCGCACTGAGCTGGTCAATTTTTGCAACGGGTTCTATATTAGTTATCCTCATTGCCATTGCAACAATAAGTTTCCAGGCGATAAAAGCGGCAATTGCCAATCCGGCAAAGAGTCTTAAAAATGAATAATTATGAGTTATGAATGTTTGTTTAATAATTCATAATCCATAATTCATAACCCATAATCTGAAATAAAGTAATTATGTTCAAAAATTATTTCAAAACTGCCTGGCGTAATATTATCAGAAGTAAAGGTTATAGTGCCCTCAATATCGTTGGTCTCGCAACCGGTATGGCGGTTGCTTTAATTATCGGACTTTGGATTCATAAGGAATACACATACGATAAATTTCTACCGGGATATGATCGGTTGTATCTGGCCAGAAGAAATTATTATGGAAATGGGGATACCGTCAATTATGCCAGTGCCTCTTTGAAACTGGCAGATGCATTCAGGAGACAAATTCCTGAAATTGAATATGTAGCTGAAACGGATTATATGAGCCCACATGTCTTAACGGTCGGGAATAAAAAGTTTTCAAAGACCGGAGGTCAGATGGGTTCAGATTTTTTGAAGATGTTCCAATTTCCATTATTGAGTGGAAACAGGAATGAATTATTGAACGACCCTTATTCTATTGTACTCACAGAAAGTCTTGCTAAGGCACTGTTCGGTAATACGAATCCTATCAATCAAACGGTGCGCATTGATGATAAGAATGATATGAAAGTAACGGGAGTATTAAAAGATATTCCGAATAATTCCAGTTTCCAGTTTGACTTTCTGGCTCCTTTCAGTTTTTACGAAGCTACCTACCCGATAGTTAAAAA
Organism: Puia sp.; assembly: GCA_035485835.1. Classification (GTDB taxonomy): domain Bacteria; phylum Bacteroidota; class Bacteroidia; order Chitinophagales; family Chitinophagaceae; genus Puia. The sequence goes on along the minus strand of DATHNR010000384.1, from coordinate 3,127 downwards.
TGCGCGCAGTCATAATTTCCAGTGGAACGGGTTTCAGATTTTTGTGCAATTAAAACCTGGTGTGTCGTATGAGCAGGTCGAACCTAAGATTAAGAATATCGAAAAATCCGAAACAGATAATCAAATGTCAATGACTACAGATGTACTGCTGCAGCCCATGGCGAAATGGCATTTATACGAAAAATACGAGAATGGAAAGCCTGCTGGTGGCTTTATCGAATACGTGCGCATATTCAGCATCATCGGTATCCTGGTATTATTAATTGCCTGCGTGAATTTTGTCAACCTGACCACTGCACGTTCGGAAAAAAGAGCCCGGGAAGTGGGTGTACGCAAAGCAATCGGTTCCCGAAAAAAAGATTTGGTCTTACAGTTTTTATTGGAGTCGGCGTTACTTACTATGATGTCTTTTGTCCTATGCCTTATTATCGTGGAACTGGTCCTGCCTGCTTTTAATCTGCTTACCAACAGCAAAATATCGATTCCCTATACGACTACGGAATTTTGGATTGTTGCTATGGTGGGTGTGTTGATGACAGCGTTGGCTGCAGGTGCAAGACCTGCTTTTTATCTGTCATCATTTAATCCGGTGAAAGTTTTAAAAGGCAGGCTGACGATCGGCGATGGATCAGCGTGGCCCAGGAAAATCCTAGTCATTATTCAGTTTAGCTGTTCGGTGGCGCTTATTATTGGTTCGCTGATCATTTACCAGCAGATACAATACGCTAAAGAACGGCCATCCGGTATGGATATGAACAGGCTGATGATGACTGACATGAATGGCTCGCTGGGTCAAAACTATCAGGTAATAAAAAATGAGTTGATTCAAAAAGGTATTGTGGAAACAGTCACCATGGCATCCAGCTCCGCTACTCAAATGGGCAATCACAGGGATGTGGAACAATGGCCGGGGAAAAAACCAGGAGAGACGGTAGATATGGGTCAGATTGTAGTTTCTGATGATTATTTTAAAACACTCAGTATGTCCATCAAGGAAGGACGGGATTTCAGAAATAACTCGGATTCACTGGATGTGATAGCCAATGAAGCCGCCATTAAACTCATGCGGTTAAAAGATCCCATTAATCAAATAATAACATATGTGGATGACCGGTATAAAATCATAGGTGTTGTTAAAGATGCGTTGACGGCCTCTCCTTTCGGACCCGCAGATCCAACGCTTTATTTCCATGATAAAGATCCTCAGCCCGTGATGATGTACCGATTGTCGAAACATATCAAAACGCAGGATGCGATCACAGAACTTACTGCTATTTTTAATAAATACAATCCGGCGTTTCCATACACATATACTTTTTCAGATCAGAGTTATGCAGCTAAATTCACGCTGGAAATTCTTATTGGTAAATTAGCAGGCCTTTTTGCAGCCCTCGCCATATTCATTTCGTGCCTGGGACTTTTCGGCCTCGCAGCTTACATTGCAGAACAACGCAACAAGGAAATTGGAATCAGAAAAGTATTGGGAGCATCTGTATCGCAGGTTTGGTTTCTCTTGTCGAAAGAATTCATCCTGCTTGTACTCATCAGCTGTGCCATTGCATCACCCGTTGCTTTTTATTTTTTGCAGGGTTGGCTGGAGAAATATTCTTACCGGATCACTATAGGTATAAGTGTTTTCTTTTGGGCAGCATTTTCGGCGATTGCCATTACGCTTGTTACGATTAGTTTCCAGGCAATAAAAGCAGCAATCACGAATCCGGTAAAAAGTTTAAGATCGGAATAAAAAATAAACTAGCAGAACCTCCATTCTATATATTCTGAATTTTCTTCCTGGCAGTCCCTGCGATAATAAAAGCAATTCCGCTGTAGATAAGTGCTAAAAATGCGCTGACAATTTGGCTTCCCAGATCATCAAATGAAGAAGTCATTACTCCTGGAACATGTATAGTGATAAACCAGATAAAAATGATTATACCCAAAATGGTGGCTATTAATCTGGTCTTGATTTTAAAAATAATTGAAATGCCTGAACCAAGTAACCCAATGCCGGCTAGATAAGTCCAGAATATAGGGAATGGAATCCAGGTTGGAACCATGGTTGATACTTCTTTGGTAAATTTAAAATGAAGAATACCGAAACTGATGATAGGTATGGAATATAAAACAAATCCAAGGTTCATTAGCTTCGCCCGAAACCTGTAAATCGGATTTTCTATTTTTTCTGAAAACAAAGCAGCAATAATAAATGCCCCGGTAGCTAAGGACAATTCCTTTTCTGCATTCTCCCATTCCGCCAATTGTAAATGTTTATCTATAAATTGATAAGGAATATAGAGAAAACAAAATACAAGCAGAAGCACGCATCCAAACACAAAAGAAACAGGCCAGATCTTTTTTTCAAAAACAATACATGCACCAACTAAAATGAGTATAGTTCCGGTGATATAATGGAGTATCGCAGAGCCGGGAGTAAGGAAATGCAGGGGAGGCAATAAATAATAAGGATAAGCATTAAAATAAATAGTCGCAATTCCTGTTCCGGCTAAAGAAATACCAAAAAAAATGCGGCCTATGTTGGAGAGATTTCTCATAAAGAGCAGTTGATTTTGAACTCGCTAAAGGATTATTTATTTTTCATTGCTTTTATAATTTTATTAGTACGCCGGTCCGCCCTGGAATTCTGTAAGGAGATCACTGCCCAAATCGCCGCGGGAATCCAACCGATCAGCGTAATCTGTAAAATCAAACAAATAATTCCGGTTAATATTCTTCCACGAAGAAAGAACGAGAGAAATGGGAAAAATATGGCAATAAGTGTCATATAAAAATTACAGTAATAAATTTAGAATTTATTTCCCGGGTACGGTGTTAATCTTGGAATCCATCTTGGAACATTTTCTTTGTATATTTTATACTCCTCTCCGAATCTTTTATACAAATCGGGCTCTTCTTTAAATGCAAAATAGAAAATATGAATAGTGAAGAATATGCAGGTCCAGATTAATATATTGGTTGAATGCAGGAACAACGTTTCACCGATTAGAATAAAAAGCACACCGGTAATCATTGGATTTCGACAGTATTTATATGGACCGCGAATGACCAGATGTTGTTTTACTGTCCACGGAGCAAGCGTTCCTTTCCCAAATGTTTTAAAGAGATAATT
>DATHNR010000383.1:0-3188 GCA_035485835.1 Puia sp. | reverse complement strand
CTGAGCATGCTGAACGGATACGTGAAACTTTTCTATCATGTAAAAAGTCAGGTAGCTGACCATGGAAGCAAGGTAGAAATATTTTGAAAAGATCAGGACGATAAGTATCATAATGGAAAAAAAGACCTTTCTTTTCGAAATATGCTGACTGTCCTTATCCGTTTTTTGAATTATTTTTTTAAATGCATTCAGATTTAATTTGTACCAGCGGCCAACAAAAATCAATACCATCAGTGCGATGAGCGGAAGGATGGAAAACCATCCTATACTGGATTGACCAAGGGGAACAATGATTAATGCAGCAAGCAATGGCCCAAGAGATGATCCAGCATTTCCTCCCACCTGGAAGATGGATTGAGCAAGACCTCTTTTCCCTCCGGAAGCCATATAAGCAACTTTCGATGCTTCAGGATGAAAAATAGATGAGCCAATTCCGATCATTGCAACAGAAATTAATAGTACATGAAAATTTCCTGCCTGTGACATAGAAATCAAACCGATCAGCGTAAATACCATGCTTGTTGCAAGGGAGAATGGTTTGGGACGGCGGTCCGTATACATGCCTACCAGGGGTTGCAGTAAGGAAGCTGCGAGTTGAAACGTGAGTGTTATCAGGCCGATTTGTGAGAAATTCAAATGAAAATTTGTTTTTACAATCGGATAAATAGCTGGAATCAGCGATTGAATCGTATCGTTCAGCAGATGTGAAAAACTGATCATCAGCAGAATCGGATATACTGTAGCAGTCAATGCCGAAGCAGAACCGGGTACGTTGATTTGTTTTTCCATTAATTTTTGCATGGGCCTCTAAAATAAAGCCTCTAAGTTAAATCAGTTGTGGCACTCTTTATAGAAATCGAAAACAGTTTACTATTTCGGCAAACCCTATTTTTGTGTATCTCAAAAATTATCAGATGAGAAAATTATTCAGTTTCCTGTTACTTTTTGTTTTTTTAAATGTGCATGCACAAAAAATGGATAAGGATCTCCAGGAGCAGATCAATGAATTGGTAAAGGGTTTTCATGGAACGGTGGGTATCTATGTTCATGATTTGAAAAAAGACCGCATTGCTTATTTCAATGCAGATACGCTTTTCTCTACAGCAAGCATTGTAAAGATTCCGATCATGATCGGCATCATGAGAAAAATTGAACTGAAGGAACTTGCATTTCACCAGGTGATTACATTTGAAGATACCATGAACTATGATCATGGAGAAGACGTGCTGGCATCTTTCAAGCCAGATGAAAAAATTCAGCTGAGTAAACTCATGCTTCTTTCTATCTCGCTTAGCGATAATACGGCCAGCCTTTTACTGCAGAGCCTGGCCGGAGGCGGAGTCCGTATCAACCAGATTATGGACAGTCTTGGTTATTTGAATACGCGTGTGAATAGTCGTACACCCGGAAGAGAACAAAACAGGGCAATCTATGGGTGGGGGCAAACCACTCCGCGAGAGATGGAGCACCTGATGGAACAAATTGCCGAAGGAAAAATCCTGAGTAAGCGTGCATGCGATCGCATGATAAGAACGCTTGGCCGTGAATATTGGGATGAAAATGCGATATCACAAATTCCGCCGGATATTTTTAAGGCTTCAAAAAGTGGCGCTCTGGATGAATGCCGCAATGAAGTATTATATGTAAATGCTCCCCATCCTTATATCTTCTGCATATTTACAAAAAACAATACCGATCAAAGCTGGGAACACAATAATGAAGCATGGGTACTTACCAGGAAACTATCGGCGCTTTTATTTAAATATTTCAATCCTAAAATTAAATGGGAGGGCGATGACTAATTATGGGTTATGAGATATGGGTTATGAGATATGGGTTATGAGATATGAGTTATGGGTTATGGGATATGGGTTATGAGATATTATAAAGTTCTGTCCGCAATAAGTTGCAAAACTCAACCCATAACTCATATCTCATAACCCATATCCCATATCTCATAACCCATAGCTCAAAGCCCTCTTGCGACTAAAGGCTTATTCCCCTATCCCGCGCCACCACTTTCCAAAATCCGGTGACGCGGTTATTTTCCACGATATGAGCTTTTTCATAGAGCGCAACAGAGGGGCAGATATGCCAGGGCACTCCGTATAAAACATCGCCGGTTTTAAATTTTGAATTGTCGGGAACTTCCAGAACAAGATGTTCTTCACTTTGTGATGTTGGAATGATTTCGGGTGCATTTAAAAAAAATATGCGCGGCTGTGGATTCTCAGCTGCAACTGATTTATGACCAAGGTCAACACATATTTTACCTGGCGCCGGAATGGATATCACCCTGCAAACCAGGATAGCCGCCCATTCGAAGGGTTGCTCAGGTAATTGTTCTTTATTCCCTTTGTCCCAGAATATAAACGTGCCCGGACTGCATTCCCTGTCACCAGCAGCACCGTGTATAAAACAGGTTGGTGATCCTCCCGCAATCAGTGTCATCGGATGGCCGGCAAGTTTTTCCATTTCTATCTTTAATGCTAAGACAGGTGCGAAAGCATTTTTACAATTTTCAGTCCTGGTTTTTAGGTTTGGATCTTTGAGATGTCCGTCATAAGCATGCAATCCCAAAACATTTATGGAGGGAAGAGATTTAATTTCCCGGTACAGGTCCAATGCATTTTCAGGTGCTATACCGGTACGGTTCATTCCAACATTCAGATCGATATAAACATCAGCAGTCAGACCTGCATCTTTAAATAATCGGGAAAGAATTTGTGCATTATCATTCCGGTCAACCAGGGAGGAGAATTTTGTGCCCGGGTATTTTTTTATAAGACTGATCAGCCTTTTTATTTTGGGGCCATTGACCGGATAGGCGAGCAGCGCATCCGGCGCTTTGATCATCCCCAGCATTTCTGCTTCTGCGATGGTTGCCGCTTTAAATTTTCGGATACCAGATTCCATCATCATGCTGCATACTTCAGCGGTCTTATTGGTCTTTACATGTGGACGTAAGTATTGAACATTTATTTTTTCAGTCAGCTTATGAATATTTTCTTTTGCTCTGGCTGGAAAAACCAATAAAGCCGGCGAATCTATTTCGTCGATGTTTTCTACTTCAAACCAGGATTTTTCTTTCATCTTTTAGGCATTTCGTTTTCACTACCACCCGCCTACGCTACGCTTCAGCGGGCGAGGCACTACCACCCGCCTACGCTACGCTTCAGCGGGCGAGG
>DATHNR010000382.1:0-9040 GCA_035485835.1 Puia sp. | reverse complement strand
TTCCTTTTTTTGCAAGTGCGAGACTATCCGGATTCCAACGCCGCAAAAAAAGGGTGACGCCATCACTCGTAGTGAACTGATCATGCTGTCCCACGAAATTCTTTCTCAGAGCTGCCGCTTCTTCGGGAGTAATTCCGGCATGATTTGTTTTAGATTTAGTAGGAAGAAAGGCCAGGGTAAGTCCAAAAATGACGATCAGTATAATCAAAGAAATAATAGAATACAGAATTCTTTTTAATATCTTTTTCATGACTTCTTTTTAACTTAAAAGCGGACCTTACTGTTCGCTTTTGAAATAATAAGAAGCTAATGTACGAATATCAGTTTTCAGGTAATCAAATGGCAGTTTTACCTTGGTTGCGATTCATTGGTAACTCTTGTCCATGTTACGGTTTTACCGAAGAGGGATACAAAAGTATAATTCCGAACCTTCAGAACATTTGAACCTTGTACTTTTATAATTGATTTGTACTTTTTTCCACTTTTATAGTCGTAAAAACTGCCACCAACATAGACACCACCGTCGTAGTCAAAGTTTGTAAGTACAATGTGATTTTTATGATCACTTCTGCTGAACTGACCCCATACCTGTTTGCCGTAATATTGGGGACCGGCTTTATAGATTTCTATTTCAACAAATTTGTCTTCACTTAACCAGATACCAACAATATTTCCGGGGGCTCGTTTTTGAGCAAATGCAGAAAATATATTCAGTATAAAAATTATCGTTATAAAAAATATCTTTTTCATTTTCAATTTCATTTTATGCCACCATGTTTTTTTCTATCATAAAATTATGTACGTTTGCTAACAAATAGTTAGTAGTATACTAAAGGATAGTAGTAACCCCTTGGTTAGTAAATATAAAAAACCCATGAAAATGAAGTCTACAGAAGGAATTATGATTGAGCATACGCAATGTTCGGCAAGACTGGCGGCGGTAGAAGATACCCTCTATGTTATCGGAGGCAAATGGAAACTAAAGGTCATTATTGCATTGAGAGAACATGGAAACATGCGCTTTAATGAACTGCAAAGGACGGTTACCGGTATTTCAGCCAGGGTATTGTCGAACGAACTGAAAGAACTTGAGATGAATGGTTTCGTAAAACGGATAGTGCAAACAACAACACCGGTTGTCATCGAATATGAACTTACAGACTATAGCAATTCATTGCAGCAGGTCCTTCGTGCAATGATTGACTGGGGAATCATGCACAGGAACAAAATAAAAACGGAAGCAAAAAAGAAGAGACTTGGTTCCCCGAAAAAAGCAGCTGTCTAAAATCATGTTAGCTGTTTTTAAACTTAGTTTGTCATTTAAACAAAGATCTGCAAATAGTATTACCGACCTGCGAAATAAATTCATGAATAATTATTCCATTTGGATCACGATCGGGATCAAGAATAGTGATCTCCATACCGGAACACAGGGGATGCAACAATAAAGGGTCAAGTAGGCTTATGAGTTCCGCATAATTAAGTCCACCCGGATCAGGACTATCCACTGCAGGCATAATCTTTGGATCCAACACGTCCACATCCAGATGAATCCAAAAACCATCGGGCTGTTCATCCGACAGACCGGAAAAAAAAGATTGAATACAGGCGGTCATTCCTGATTTTCTCAAAGCGTTCAAATCATAATAATGAATGGCTGTATTTGCAATGGCAGCTACATAAGCCGGGTCAAATTCCCGGTTACCGACACACCAGGTATCTGTCTCCCGAAAATAAGGCCGGTATCCATCTATATCGGTCAAATGTTCGTGACCATATCCGGTTACAATAGCCAGATCCATGCCTGCTACACCATGTGTGGAAGAAAGAGCCGGCCACATAAAATCAGTATGACCATCGATGAAAAAAAGTTTATAATGACCCTGTTTCTTCAAGGCGAGTGCATTTCCAATCAGGATGCTGCAATCACCTCCCAGAACCAAAGCAAAGTTTTTCCTGGAAATAACATCCTGAAGTATGGGGGCCTGCTTTTTTGCGTATGCAGCGATTGAATCTGTATTGCGCATGTTGGAAACGGGATCCAGGTACATACTATAGGGTGGTGGCTCCAATTCTATTACATCTACCGGATCTATCAAATTAAAGAAGCCGGATTTTCGTAATTGAGCAGGCAGTTTTTTTACACCTGGCTCCATGCCCGGGGACGGTTCAATTAAACCCAGATTGGAATTAAAAGAAATTATTGAAACCGGTTTTTTCTTAACACGCATAATTGGATACGCCTTATCCTTATCAGACTGGCAAATAAATGATGATAATTTAAAATCTCAACTCTTATTAATTACGAAGAAAATCATTCAACATCGGAAACAATAAATCCGGTTCTTCCACCTGCGGATTATGTCCCGAAAATTCAAACATCACAAATTTCGCCTGTGGACAATATTCTTTAAACTTGATCATCATTTCCGGAACTGCTACACGATCGTAACGACCACCGTATATCAGGACCGGCATGTTGAGGTTCTTAAGCTGGGCGCGATAATCGAAATTGCCGATATCACTGCCTACGATGAAATCGCCATCCTTGCCTACCATCTGATAATATAATTTTGAATTAAACGGATTGGGATATGGCACGGTCTCTGGTGAAGAACTTTTGGTTGTATCTGTAATAATTTTTCTACTTCTAAAATGATCCGGATTATAGGAATATAAAAAACCATAGGGAACCCGACCATAAATTTCCTGGTGTATGGGATCACTGGATATGGCTCCCTTTTCGCGAATACGCATGAGCTCATCCCAGATTTCCGGATAATTGGTTTTGATTTCATGATTGCTGTTATCGTCATTTTCCTGCCACATAATAAAACTATGAAAGGTATTTGCGAGAACAAGGTGTTTTACGTGTTGCTGATATTTCAACGCATAACCCTGGGCGACCAGACCTCCATAAGAATGGCCGAGCACATTAATCTTATCATAATGTAAAGCAATGCGCAATCCTTCCAGATCTTCTATATCGCGGTTCAATGAATATTCCTTCACATCTTTCGCCGTATCAGATTTTCCCCTGCCGAATGCATCAAAATAAACAATCTTATTCGTTGAAGAGATCGCATCAAAAACACGATAACTAAGATGAACTCCACCAGGACCACCCGGGATGATAAACAAAGGATCTCCTTTTCCTACTTCCACTATCCATAGTTTCGCGCCGTTCACCAGAACATATTTTCCGTCTTTCTGACTATCCGGGTAAGGCTGTGCGCTTACATATATGGACACAAAAAATAAAATCGCTGCGGTAAGTATTCTTTTCATAGACCAACGAGTTAATTCCAAAGATATCAAAACTGTATATGTATGAAAAGAAGCGTTAAAAACTTATTTGCCTTCGTTGTGTTAACGGGCTTTATTACATTACATAGGAAAACATATATATGCACAACCGTGGTTTTATGTGGGTGTTGTTCCTGATCGGCGCGATAAGTCTTTTGCTTGATTTATATGCATACAATGGCGTAAAAACCTGGGTGAAGGGATGGAAATCCGCCCGACGTCGAAAGATTGCGCTGTACACTTACCTTCTGACATTCGTCGGTGTAACACTGCTATTTATCATCGATATTACTATCATCTACCATAAATATCTCACGCGGTTTCAGGAATGGGTGCTGACACTGTTTCTGACTTTTCTGGTCACCAAACTCATTTTCATTATCGTGTTGTTACTGGGCGACATCGTCCGCTTCTTTTGGGGAATATTCCGTGGACTGTTTAAAAGGAAAACTGTGAAAAACGAACCGTTTTTTCCTTCACGTCGTCGCTTCATTGCAGAAGCAGGCATATTGCTGGCTGCCCTGCCCTTTACAGGATTTCTATATGCGATGTTCAAAGGCAAATATGATTATCGTTTGCATGAAATCACTTTGTATTTTGATGATCTTCCGGCATCCTTTGATGGTTTTACCATAACACAATTGTCGGATTTTCATTCCGGTAGTTTTGATAATATATCAGCCGTAACCCGTGGCATCCAAATGGCAAAGACTCTGCAAAGTGACTTGTTTGTTTTTACAGGAGACCTGGTAAATAATATGGCATGGGAAGTAGAACCTTATCTTTCTTTATTCAGTCAGCTGAAAGCCCCCTACGGACAATTTTCCATACTCGGCAATCATGATTATGGAGACTATGCCCGTTGGGACAATCCGGAACAGAAAGCAGCAAACCACGAAAAACTCAAAGAGTATCATAAGGTACTGGGCTACCGGTTAATGCTGAATGAAAATACAGTCATCAGGAAGGGCACGGATCAACTGGCGCTGATTGGTGTCGAAAACTGGGGACGTGGATTTATTCAGGTGGGAGATATCGATAAGGCACTGGAAGGCGTACATGAAAATGCATTTAAGATATTATTGTCACATGACCCCACACATTGGGAAGAAAAAATTCGCCATCATCCCACTACCATTCATCTCACTTTATCCGGGCATACACATGGTGCGCAGTTTGGAATTGAGACAGATAAATTACGATGGAGTCCGGTGCAGTACCGGTATCTCGACTGGGCCGGACTTGCCAACGAAAAAGACCGCTATCTGTATGTGAATCGTGGTTTTGGTTTTCTCGCTTTTTCAGGCAGGCTGGGCATCTGGCCTGAGATCACAAAAATTACATTGAAGAAAAAAATTACCCGATAAATAATCAATATGTTTAAAGCATAGCTTTTAATTTACGACGGTTCCCTTTGTTTCCAGTGCGATGGGGACTGTTTCTATAATTTCCAGAGATTTTACCATATCTTTTGTAGTCTTCTTATACAAAAGAAAATGAGCAGTTTTTAAATGTGCCTGATAGGCTTCCTGATTAGCATAGATTTCGAAAACGGTTACATGGGTCGGATGATCTTTTTCATACACAGCATACAAAGTAATTACACCTGGTTCAACTCGGACGGCGGTTTCGGCATGGATCTTTAATGCCGCTTTATAGTTTTCCAATCGCGCAGAGTCTATTTGCAGTTTTGCTATGCGAACTACTATATTTTTATCCTGCGCATAAGAATGATTGCCAAAAATTGTCGTCATAAATATGATTGAAAGAATAAAAAAATACTTTTTTCCTTTTTTCATATAAGATGGTTTAATTAATCGGACAATGGCGTTCACCCAAACAGGAATTCAAATTTTCCAAACTAATTTACCTATTTTATTATATTCATGATCATGTTTTCCCGTCTTGGTTTACATTCATTATTGATAAACTATTCTGAGTTTTGTAAATCACATCAATTGCGCCCAGGTGGTGGTCCAAATTGTCTCACAGGTTTGCCTGTAAGTATATTCATTGCGTTCACACCAAATGCCAGTATGCCCATATTGTCGGTGTTTTCCAACACGATAACTGTCTGATGTGTTTTCAGATTACGCAGGAGGATCGTCGATATGCCCATACTGCCTCCATTGTGCGAGACGATTTTTCCGGATGACTGATCCATATCAACTCCCCAACCGAGCGACTGATATATCGGAGCCCGGTCCAGTTTGGTATCCTCTCCATCTTTGAGCTTAACTACTGTATACATTTCTTCCTGTGTCTCAGAGGATAAAATTTTATTGGCAAATAAAGCTTCAGAAAATAGAAGCAAATCTTCCGCGGAACTGACCATAAGACCAGGACCTACGATTGTTTGCCAGGGACTCTCAAGAACCGTACGGATTGAATCATCAGACGTCAGGAGGTCGGCACCATGAGATCTATAATTCATTGCACGCAGGGAATCGGGATGCATCATATAAGGTGAGAGTACATAAGAATGCAGCATGCCTGCTGGTTTACAAATATGTTCCTGAATATATTCGGGAAAAGATTGTCCGGATATTTTTTCAACCAGATTGGCGAGCAAAGCATACCCTATGCTGGAATAATGAAAATTAGTACCTGGCACCGACTGTAGTGAGCCAAACCGAATGAGTGCTGGTATCATATCTGAGTTGTTTAGTGCATGACTGCTTTTCTCCCGGTAAATTTCAATGAAATCCGGCAAACCCGATGTATGAGAAAGAATCTGCCGGATCGTGATATCCGCATAAGGGAAAGCGGGGAAATATTTTATCAATGGATCATCCAGCCGGATGGTTTCTTTTTCTGCCAGCTGCATAATCGCGATTGCTGTGAAGACTTTCGAGAGCGAAGCAAGTTGAAATCTTGTTTGGACTGAATTTTTCTGTTGAATGCTTATATTGCTAAAGCCGGTTGCGTTCTGATAAATGATACTATCTTTTCCGGCCACTAATACAACTCCATTAAACCGGATTTGAGGATCTGTGCTTACCTCGTGAAACAAAATATCCAATTGTGTTGGTACACTTTGAGCCTGTGATATGTGAACTGTTAAAAAAATACAGATCATCAGAGATGAGTTCTTCCTGGCAAATTGTATCATGAAAGTTATTTACAGGCTAATCTACGATTATATTCGTATAAATGGTATTTGGGTGTTATATATGACGGGTTGGGAAGAAGGGAGAAGATAAAAAGTTAGGTTTAGATCTTAACTTCACCTGTGCTTCAAAATAAAACATTTATAAGCCGGATCCTGTTTTTCATTTTTCTTCTCTGCCTCGTCTTGCAGGGAAATGCCCAGCACCTTCCGTCCAGTGTTGATCAACAGGCAAACGTCAATCCCGTAGATCTCATTGGTGTGATCAGTGAAATGTTCAACAAGAAAGGCCCTGCGAGAAACGATATAATTATTCCAGGTGTCAGGAATTTATCTCTGCTTCCCATTGTCGGTTACGGACCGGCCAATGGATTTGTGATCGGAACGGCCATCAGCGCTACAAATTTATTGGGCAGTCAAAAAAATACCCAACTATCATCAGCCCTGCTTTCCATATCCCTGACAACAAAAAAGCAGATTTTACTTTGTGCAAGATCAGATATATACCTGCCCGGAAATACCTGGTATATCCCTGGAGACGTGAGACTATTATTCTTTGCACAACCCACATATGGATTGGGAATTTATGGGCTGAATTCGACTTTGAATTTTAATATTGACGGTACGGATCTTAGTAATTCAGTGCTCGAGCAACCCATGCGCTATAATTATATCCGTTTTTATGAAACCGCACTGAAAGAAATCTTTCCTCACTGGTATGCCGGATTAGGCATTAATATCGACGATCATTTTGATATTCAGGATCAGTCACTCAAGCTTGATACACCCAACCCGGTGATTACTGCCAATTATTTCTATTCCACCAAATATGGATTTAATCCGTTGCATTATTCAACCAATGGTTTATTATTCAGGGTTATTCAGGACAGCCGTGACAATACCATTAATTCTTATAAAGGAATTTACGCCAGCCTGGGTTTCCGTGTGAATGAAAAGATATTTGGAGGTTCACAGAATAGTACGATGCTTTATGCCGAATGGCGAAATTATATTCCGCTACAAAAAAGTAAACCAGGCCTGGTATTGGCTTTCTGGACCTGGGGGCAATTCGTCACCAGCGGAAATGTTCCCTACCTGGCCCTGCCTTCCATCGGCTGGGATACTTATGGAAGGTCGGGCAGGGGATATGTACAGGGCCGTTTTCGCGGAACGAATATGGTGTATGGAGAATCGGAATTCAGAATGCCGATTTCACGAAACGGTTTGTTTGGTGCCGTTGCTTTTATCAATGCGACTACGGCGAGTAATCCAAATACCGGTCAGGATTTATTCAATTCATTAGCACCTGGCTATGGTTTTGGTCTCCGTATCAAAATGAATATGAAAGACAGAACCAATATCTGTATTGACTACGGAAGAGGCCTGGGATCACACGGTCTCTATTTCAATATTCAGGAAACCTTTTAGAGGGCTTCAAAGCATACCTGTCGATTTTGTCTCAAATTGCATTGGTTAAAGTGAAGGAAATACAAAGAAAAGCCTGCGTAAAACCAGACAAATAATATAGTTCTCCAGTTAAAACATAATTTGAAAAGAACCATTAAATATTACCGCATCATCTGGCTCAGACACGACCTGCCGGCCGGACTTTCTGTTTTCCTGGTTGCGCTGCCTTTATGCCTGGGAATTGCTCTGGCTTCGGGCGCACCACTGTATGCAGGACTTTTATCAGGTATGGTAGGAGGGTTGGTTGTTTCATTAATAAGCGGCTCCCAGCTGGCCGTTTCAGGACCGGCTGCAGGACTTACAACCCTGGTGGCTGCTTCCATTATTTCACTGGGTGATTATAAAATATTTTTACTTACTGTCGTCATCGCTGGGTTCTTTCAGCTTCTTCTCGGACTGTTGAAACTCGGTGTAATTGCAAATTATTTTCCATCTTCGGTTATTAAAGGAATGCTGGCGGCCATAGGAATGATGTTAATTATCAAACAGATTCCGCTGGCATTGGGTTACGACCAACCCAATTTTTGGTCAGGAGGTTTTATGCATTTGTTCTCTTCCAAAAACCCGCTGGACAATTTAAGAATCTTCAATCAACATATAACAAGGAGTACCGTTCTGATATCTGTTCTTTCTTTGATTATTCTTATCATTCTTCAATTACCCCGGGCAAAAAAAATTAAAATAATACCCGCCCCATTGATTGTAGTGGTATTTGGTGTTTTAATCAGTTTGCTGTTTGCGGGGATTTCTTCGCGTATTTCCTTAAAACAAACGCAATTGGTGAATATTCCTCTGAATATATTTGCAAACATTTCCTTCCCCGACTTTTCGAAATTATTTTCCAATTCAGAAATCTGGAAAGACGGTATGATCATCGGATTGCTGGCGACTTTAGAAACTTTACTCTGTATCGAGGCTATAGATAAGCTGGACAAACGAAATCGCATTACGCCTGTTAACAGGGAACTCATTGCGCAGGGTATTGGGAATATGGTATGTGGGGTTTTGGGTGCAATACCCATGACAGCAGTTGTTGTAAGAGGCGCGGCAAATGTTGATGCCGGTGGAAGAACAAAACTGTCTGCCTTTACTCATGGGGTTTTTCTTTTAATCGCGGTATTACTCGTTCCTTTTCTTCTGAATAAAATACCATACGCA
>DATHNR010000381.1:0-2186 GCA_035485835.1 Puia sp. | reverse complement strand
ACCCACGTCTATTATTACCGCTCCTTCTTTAACCATATCTGCCCTTACAAACTCGGGCTTGCCGAGTGCGGCTATAATAATATCACTCTCTGCGCATATTTCTTTGAGGTCATGGGTATGTGAATGACAAAGGGTAACCGTACAGTTACCCGGGTTGGTATTTGTGCTGAGCAGGATGCTCATCGGTCGCCCAACAATATTACTCCTGCCAATTACCGCAGCTTTTTTTCCAGCAGTTTTTATTTTATAATGTTCCATCAATAAAATAATACCATGGGGTGTTGCAGAAATAAAACTGGGAGAACCCAAAACCATTTTCCCCACATTGACGGGATGAAATCCGTCGACATCTTTTGAGGGGTCGATGGCAAGAATAATCTTTTCATCAGAAATATGTTTGGGCAGTGGAAGCTGCACCAGTATCCCGTCCACATCCATGTCCTCATTCAAACCTTCGATAATGGAAAGAAGTTTGGATTCACTGATGGAATCTTCCAGCCGGAGCAGGGTGGATTTGAAACCTATCTCTGCACAGTCTTTTACTTTTGCTGCCACATAAGTTTCGCTGGCCCCATTATGACCAACGAGCACGGCAGCCAGGTGCGGGATTTTTTTTCCCTCCGCCACAAGCGCGGCGGCATCCATTTTCAATCTTTCTTTTATTAAACGCGAAACGAACTGTCCATCTAAAATCTGCATGGTGCAAATATACTTCAACCCGTTTTAATACTCCTTCTCATAAGTCTTTTTACTGTTCGAATTTTTTGGTTCAGGAATAATTTGCATTCAGCCGTAAGCAAATGAAATATATAATGAAATTTTTATTCTGCCTTGTGACCTGTATGAAAGGAATGGCACAACCTTACCATCTACAATCAGAAACTGCTTATATATCAGCAGGTGCGTACAGCACTCATTTGAATGATGTCTTTTCATTTATATGCAATCCTGCTTCGCTCGGAAATACAGAAGGATTTTCATGTGGCATACTGGCTGAAAGAAAATGGATGCTGAAAGAACTGGATAATTATGTAATGGCATTTTCCGGCAATTTGGGAAGAGGAGGTTTAGGCGTATTATTTCAACAGAGCGGGGATGCTAATTATAATGAACAGTCGCTGGAACTGGCTTATGGAAAAAATATAGGGAAAGTGGAAATAGGTATCCGGTTTAATTATCTGCGGGATAAAGTACCGGGATATCCGGGTATTGGATTTGGTTCTACCGGAATCAGTATGAGATTTCATGTTTCCAAAAAATTAATAACAGGATGGGAAATCGGAATTCCTGTTTTTGGAAAAGCGGGTGAAATGAATCCTGAAAAAGATCCGCAATTGTTTAAAACAGGATTTGGATATGAATACACGGAGAATTTATTGCTGGCAATTCAGATTGTTAAAGTAACCGGGCTTCCGTTAAATGTTATTCCTTCCATAGAATATCATTACGATGAACACTTCTTTTTTTCATTTGGAATAAACAGCAATTCGGGATCACCATTTTTCAAATCGGGCTGGAAGAAAAACAAGTTAAGTATTGAGATATATACAGTTTATGAAACAGTATTGGGATTCAGTCCCGGACTCATGTTGATTTGGGAGAACAAAAAAAAGAAGGAGTGATGATCATGAGAATTCTTCTTTTCATTTCCCTGTTCATTATTTTTTGTGAAGGTGTTAAAAGCCAGAACAATGAAACACTCAATAACAGGACCACGCAGCTGGAAGCGTTGGCAGAAAAAAATGATTCAGAACCGGTGGATGATTCATATGAATTGGATCTCGATTATTTCAGCAGGCACCCTTTGAATCTGAATACTGCAGACGAAGAAGATCTTATTCAACTGCATATACTGGAAGTATTGCAAGTAAAAAATTTTATATCATACAGAAAATTATTGGGACTCCTGGTTAGTATTTACGAACTACAGGCCATACCAGGTTGGGATATCGGGACGATTCGGCAGCTGTTACCATATATAAAGATTGGCCGTGATGAGTCACTATATTCATCGTTGAAAGAAAGATGGAAAGGGGGTGATGAAGCTGTTTTAATGAGGGCTGCGCAGGTAATTGAAAAAGCAAAAGGATTCATGAAACCAAATGAACCAGGGAATTCTTATTATGAGGGTAGTGCACAGAAAATTTTTCTCCGTTATACTTATAATTATAAGCAACTGCTCGCTT
>DATHNR010000380.1:0-3250 GCA_035485835.1 Puia sp. | reverse complement strand
ATCATTCGGACAGGGACTAAATCCTAAAGAGAGTTTCGTTGGCATTTTCTAATTTTTGAAAAAGGAGGACCAGCGATTTATGCAGGCTTTCCCTGGCTTCTTTAAATTTCCACCTGCTTTTATCTCTGTCACCTGTAACATTGGAAACCGACCGGATCTGAAGGAAGGGAATTTTTTCCATCAGGCAAACATAATGAAGGGCGGCTCCTTCCATACTCTCAACAACAGGGTGGTCATTTCGTTGAAATCCGGAATAATCAGACGACTTCATTTCATTTACTGTAACTCCGTCTAAAATAGGAAGTCCTGTCCACCCGAGCAGGAACTGGTATGGATTTAATAATTTTCCATCCTGGAATGGGAAAAGATCCGGATTTTCAAGGCCCATATCGAAAAAATTTGTGAAGCCTGTTTTTTCCATTACTCCCAGGTCGGCTATTTTTTCGGATCGTATCACATATACTTTGCCAATATTTTCCTTTGAAGAGGACCCGCCGAAACCAGCCTGTATCACCAGGTCTGGGCGTCCTGCATTGATTTTTTTCTGCAGCGTATAACAGGTTTTTAATTGTCCGACCCCGCTGATCAACAATTCAGGTTTTGGGGCGTTATGTTGAATGCCCGGGTCGTTCAGCCAGGAGGCTATTTCACTGACTTCAAAATCTGTTGCCGTTACCAGGAGCAGGTGCATACGCAAATATCCGTAAACCTGCCCAATCCGGCTGAACCATTACCTTTGCAAAAATTTTGAATGGGATGGTCTTTCTTACAAGAATTGAACATTTTAATGCCGCACATAAATTATATAATCCCTCGTGGACGCGCGAAAAAAATGAAGAAGTGTTTGGGGCCTGTGCAAATGAAAACTGGCATGGGCATAATTATGAATTATATGTGACGATAAAGGGAGACCCTGATCCGGATACAGGTTTTTTAATGGATGTAAAGAAGTTGAGCAATATTATAAAGGAACGGGTAACAGAAAAACTGGATCACAAAAATCTCAATATTGAGGTAGATTTCCTGAAAGATAAAATGTGTTCAACAGAAAATCTTATCGTCGGAATCTGGAACCAGCTGATTGGTCATCTGCCTGCATCCGTTACCCTTCATTCGATTAAATTGTATGAAACACCGCGCATCTTTGTAGAATATTTCGGATAAAAAATGATGGAAAGAAGAACAGCCATATTCAGGAAAGAACATTTCAATGCAGCCCACCGGCTCTTTGTGCCGGGATGGACAGACGAACAGAACCTGGCAGTATTCGGGAAATGTTCCAATCCTCATTACCATGGTCATAATTATGAACTGATCGTAAAAGTGACCGGTGTTCCGGATCCGCAAACTGGCTACGTTATTAATCTTTCTGATTTATCTTCCATTATTCAAAACCATGTTCTCGCAAAGTTTGATCATAAAAATCTGAATCTCGATACGAAGGAGTTTGCAGAGTTGAACCCCACTGCTGAAAATATCGTGTATGTTATTTATGAAATCCTGCGAAAGCAACTGGATGCTTCGCTTGATCTTCAGGTTCGTTTATATGAGACAGAGAGAAATTTTGTTGAGTACCCGGCGTAGCAAGCGTAAGGCGTAAGGCGTAAGGCATAAAGCGTAAGGCGTAAGGCGTAAGGCGTAAGGCGTAAAGCGTAAAGCGTAAGGCATAAAGCGTAAGGCATAAAGCTTTTTAAATTTTGGAATTAAATAATTATTTTAAAACCGCATTGAATATTTTACTAAAGCCTTAGGCCTTACACCTTTGGCCTTAAGCCTAAAAGATGTACAAAAAAACAGAACAATACGACGAGGCAACAACATCAGCACTGATGTTGAATTATAAAGACATCCTGACTAAGCTGGGTGAAAACCCCGACAGGGAGGGACTGGATAAAACGCCGGAACGCGTTGCAAAAGCCATGCAGTTTCTTACCCAGGGTTATGAACTGGACGCGAATGCCATTCTTGATTCAGCAAAATTTCACGAACCCATGAGTGAAATGATTATCGTGAAAGATATCGAAGTGTACAGTCTCTGCGAACACCATATGCTTCCTTTTTTTGGCAAGGCACATGTCGCCTATATTCCCAACGGATGGATCACGGGTTTGAGTAAGGTAGCCCGGGTAGTGGACGTCTTCGCCCGTCGCCTTCAGGTGCAGGAAAGACTTACCACACAGATATTACACGCAATCCGTGATTCGCTGCATCCGCTGGGAGCCGCTGTGGTCATCGAAGCGTCTCACCTTTGCATGATGATGCGCGGCGTACAAAAACAGAATTCGGTTACAACGACTTCTGCTTTTTACGGTGAATTTCAGAAAAATGAAACCAGGACCGAATTCATTAAACTGATATCTTCCGATCTGGATTGACGGGCAAACGGTTATAAAAAGAGTAAAGATGAATTTCTCCTGAATTGACCACAAACCGCAGATTCCCATGACGGAGGAAAGATTTTCTTTGTTGAGTCGGTGCTTTGTGGCAAATTTGTTTTACAACCTCTAAGTCGAATATGAAGCATGCTTACGTTTTTCCGGGACAGGGTTCACAGTTTCCGGGAATGGGAAAGAACCACTATGAAAAAAGTGCTTTTGCAAAAAAACTTTTTGAACAGGGTAATGAAATTGCCGGCTTCAGACTTTCAGATATCATGTTTTCAGGTACAGAAGCAGATCTGAAACAAACCAATGTTACACAGCCCGCAATTTTTTTACATTCAGTAATTGCTTTCAAGACAGTTGACAATGCACGTCCCGAAATGGTTGCTGGTCATTCCCTTGGAGAATTTTCGGCGCTCGTTGCAAACAGTGTTTTGTCTTTTGAAGATGGCATGCGCCTGGTGATTATCCGCTCGGCCGCCATGCAGAAAGCATGTATATCGAATCCCGGAACCATGGCTGCAGTATTAGCTTTGGAAGATGCAAGAGTCGAATCCATCTGTCGTGAAGTTGAAGCGGAGACCAGTGAAGTATTGGTTCCTGCGAATTATAATTGTCCGGGCCAGATCGTGATTAGTGGCTCACTCAGGGGTATTGACCTGGGTTGTGAAAGAATGAAAGCTGCGGGCGCCCGCCGGGCAGTCATTCTTTCTGTTGGTGGCGCTTTTCATTCACCGTTGATGGAACCGGCCCGCGAAGAATTAAAGAAGGCGATTGAAAAAACAACATTCTACAATCCCAGCTGTCCCGTATATCAGAATATTGTGGCCTAAGCAGTCATGGATAAAGAAGAGATCAAAAAAAATCTG
>DATHNR010000379.1:0-3622 GCA_035485835.1 Puia sp. | reverse complement strand
TAGGAATTTTTATTTGTCTTTTTTTAGCAGGCACTTTTTGCATTTCGAAATTAATTGAAACATCAAATCCATACCTGCTGGCACAAGCAAAAATGCAAAAGCTTTTACTCGGCGTAATTGTTTCCATCATTATTACTTGTGGAATATCTCAATACCTGCCATTATTTGGATTCTTATTAATAATCTTATCAATTCTACTAATATTACCTCTTGCCATTTTAATGTTTTGGAATAATTTGGAATTATCGAAGCCTTAAAAAAATGGCTGTTTACCCTGGTTATTTGTAGCTTTATTATTACTAAAATCGTAAATAAGATTTCGTGAATATATTAAGTAAAATAATTTTTATGAGTGCTATTATGACCGCTTCAGTTGTTGAGGCCCAGCAGCCATCTATAACACCTCTAGATATGGATCTCACGAATTATCAATATCCATATCCGGTGCAATTTATTTCATTAACTATCCAGGGCGAAGCTTTAAAAATGGCATACATGGATGTGAAGCCTGCTAATGCAAATGGACATGTGGTCATGTTATTGCATGGAAAAAATTTCAACGGCGCCTATTGGAGAGAAACTGCAAAGATTTTGGCTGAGAATGGTTATCGGGTTATCATTCCTGATCAGATTGGTTTTGGAAAATCATCGAAGCCACAACATTTTCAGTATTCATTTCAGTTGCTTTGCCAAAATACAAAAGCAATATTAGATTCACTTGGTATTAAAAAGATTTATATGCTGGGTCATTCCATGGGAGGCATGGTTGCAACAAGATTTACGCTGATGTATCCGGAATCAGTGGAAAAATTTATTTTGGAAAACCCAATTGGTCTGGAAGACTGGAAAGTTAAAGTGCCTTATCAATCTGTTGACCAATGGTATCAGACTGAATTGAAGGAGGACTATAATTCTTTCAAAAAATATGAACTGGAGAGTTATTATCACGGTGTATGGAAACCTGAATATGAAGAATGGCTGAAAGTGGAAGCAGGCTGGACATTGAGTAAGGATTACGACCGTGTTGCCTGGAATTCCGCGCTTACATATGATATGATCTTTACACAACCGGTGTGTTATGAATTTGAAAACATAAAAGCGCCGACTCTGCTGATCATTGGACAATTGGACAGAACAGCGATGGGGAAAAATTTAGTCAGCGATGACGTTAGAAAAACATTAGGCAATTATCCTGTATTAGGAAAATCAACGCATGATAAAATAAAAGGATCGAAACTTGTTGAACTGGATGGAGTAGGTCATGTGCCTCATATCGAAGCTTTTGACAGATTTATTCAGCCATTACTGGATTTTTTGAAATCATAAGTCAATCCAACAACAACTGTAAACATCGTATGATATTAAGTGTTTATCAATAAAGTCTATCAATTTGGTGGATTAAATTAATCAGCTTATTTTCATTTTAGAATTTAATTAAAACTTAGGAACCCTAATAAACCAACATTCAAATGGCTACCGGTAAATCTGAAACAGCAGGCATCAATAAAACTTCCGGCTGGCAGGAATTCTGGTCGAAGGAAGACTGGTGGGCGGTATGGCTTGGCCTGGGCATTGTTATAATAGCCTATATATTTTATCTTTCCGGCTCCAGCATATCCTGGATTGCAGTAGCTCCGGCCAAATGGTCAACCTTGACTCAACTCGCCACGCAATTTTCGACAAATGCCATTCGATACTTCGCCTTACTTGTTGCTTTCGTGGTTCTATTCACGATCGTGATTTCATTTATCGGACAAAAACCCAAAGCATTTATTCCATCTTTTATTTTTGTCTTTATACTTTCAACAATCATCTACTTCGCAGGCAACTGGGATCAGGCCAGTCGCTATAATCTTGAACCGCCGCTGGTAGCGCTTATTCTCGGATTGATTATTTCAAACCTGATCGGATTGCCCCGTTGGCTCGATGCAGGTTTCCGTGTCGAATTTTATATTAAACTGGGCATCGTGCTGCTGGGAGCCACATTGCCTTTCACTTTAATAATCTGGGCAGGGCCAGTGGCTATTTTGCAGGCTTCCATTGTTTCAGTTGTAACTTTTTTAGTTATCTTCTACACAGCAAAAAAGCTGGGTCTGGACAAACGGCTCGCAGCAGTATTGGGTGCGGGTGGCGCTGTCTGTGGCGTTTCAGCATCGATTGCAGTAGCAGGGGCAGTGAGGGCAAAAAAAGAACATCCGCCAATCGCTATAAGCCTGGTTGTATTCTGGGCTATCATTCTCATTTTCGCATTACCGCTTGTTTCACGCACTCTTCATTTGCCGACTGGTGTAGGTGGTGCATGGATCGGGACTTCGGAATTTGCAGATGCTGCCGGACTGGCCGCGGCGCAATCTTATGGTGGATTGGCTGGCGGACATCTGGGTATTTCAGGAACGGCAGACCAGGCACTTGCATCTTATACACTGATCAAAGTTATCGGACGAGATATGTGGATTGGTATCTGGTCGTTTATATTGGCGTTGATTGCAGTCACAGTTTGGGAACGTTCTGAAACCAACTCAAAAGTTCAGGTCGGCCAGATATGGTGGCGCTTTCCTAAATTCATTATTGGCTTTCTCATCGCATCGATTCTTACAACATTGATTGTTCATGGAAATACGCTGAGTGATTACAATAAATTGGTGAAACCTTCCCTTATCGCTCCCATCACATCGTTGCGGACATGGGCATTCACATTTAGTTTTTTAAGTATCGGGCTTACGACACGATTCCGCGAATTGGCCAATGCCGGCATTAAACCTTTTATCGCTTTTACTGTAGGGGTTATTGTAAACGTAATTTTGGGATACATACTTTCAGTAATTGTTTTCGGTCATTACTGGGCTTCCATAGTAACGCATTAACATATGAAAATTTTTAATTTAATTCAACTCAATAGTTCCGGTCCAATATGCCAACACTGCAAATATTTTCAAAATGATCCGGCTATCATTGAAAAAGAATATCGTGGGCTAAAAATTATGAGTTCCGGTTTTGCCTCGGTGCGGGACAAAGATGGTTTCTGCAATAATCATCAAATTTATCTTTCCGCCCGGGACAGTTGTCCAGGTTTTGTTTTTGCCAATCTTATTCAACAATGATTTTCAATGGACCTGCAGGTACAAAACCCTTTACTCCATTTTTATTAATAATTAAAAAACGTCCATCCTCTATAAGCATTCCTTCTGTGTGCCCTTCATGCTCATTCACATCTATCCCGAAAATTCCAGCATTATAGTATGAGGCTATATTAGAATTAGTGATCGTATGACCAACAATAATATGCCTGCACCGATAAAATGATAATGTACTGTCCACCACGGATTGAGTGATCCTTGGAGCCAGGAAATAGCCACGATACCAAAATAGTCCGTTTTCGCCCAGGAAGGCATTCAGTAAAGTATCCTGGAAAACCCGATCACTTTCAGCCCGGTCATAATATGGCCTCGAAGTTTTATTTATGTCATCTATGCTCATTTTCTGAGCCAGTGCCTCAGGTGATAATCCTCCGTGCATACATAGATTGTCCCCTATTCTTTCTATGATATTTTTACTTCTAAGCCAGCGACCGAGCTCAGTATTTGCACCATACAATTCCTTGTAGTCAAGATTCATCTTCACG
>DATHNR010000378.1:0-2531 GCA_035485835.1 Puia sp. | reverse complement strand
AAACATTCAGTGTACCTCTCAGGGTACCACTGAAATGTTTATCCGCTGCAGCGGCATATGTTTCATATGTTCCCTGAACAATGCCTTGTGAACCTATATAAATCCAGGAGCCGGCAGTCATCTGTCCATACATCATCAGCCCTTTTTTTTCAAGTTCATCGAAATGTTCCCAGGTAGCCCATTTGGGAACAAGCTGTGAATTTGAAATCAATACTCTTGGTGCATCGGTATGTGTTTTCATTCTTCCAACAGGTTTACCGCTTTGAATCAACAGTGTTTCATCATTCTCTAAAATTTTCAGGTTCGCAAGTATATCATCGAGTGCCTGGAAATTCCGGGCAGCTTTTCCTCGTCCACCATAAACGATAAGCTCATCCGGTCGTTCTGCCACTTCAGGATTTAAATTGTTCAGAAGCATTCTTAATGCGGCTTCCTGAATCCATCCTTTACAATTTAATACAGGTCCGGTGGGGGTTTTATATTTTATGGGGTCGTATTTCGAAATAGTTTCCATCATATTAATTATTTAATGAAAAGCTTTCATAATCTTTATTGAGTTCTATACCCTGTGCATTGGCAAAAGCATCTGTTTCGCGAATAAAACTGTAAGATTCGATCATTGATTTTATTTTTCGGATATCATCGGCAAATATCCTGTCCTCGCGGGCAAAGCTCACCTGTTGACGAACAAATTCGTGAGCGTGCTCTAATATGGAACTGCTATGGAGGGGACGACGGAATTCTATGGCCTGGCAGGCCGTCATCAACTCAATAGCAAGAATGTATTCAAGATTCTCCAGAACCATTTCCAGTTTGCGACCACTGATGCTACCCATGCTTACATGATCTTCCTGGCCAAGCGAAGTAGGAATGCTATCGGCGCTGGCAGGGAAACAAAGCGTTTTATTTTCTGTCACCAGGGCTGCCGTGGTATACTGCGGAATCATAAATCCACTATTGAGGCCAACGTCTTTCATTAATAAAAGCGGAAGACCCCATTTACCTTCCAATAGTAAATAACAACGACGGTCGGAAATATTTCCTGCTTCCGAAGAAGCGATAGTTGCGTAATCCAGTGGAATTGCCAGTGGTTGCCCGTGAAAATTTCCTCCGCTGATCGTATCATCTGCAGAAAATATAAGGGGATTATCAGTTACCGAATTTAATTCGGTCAGTATAAGTTCTTTCAGGTGAAGCCATGCATTACGACTGGCTCCATGAACCTGTGGCATACAGCGCAAAGAATATGGATCCTGTACCCGGCCGCAATCGACATGGCTCTGCATAATCTCGGAACCTGTTAAAAGTTTACGCAATCTTTGGGCGACCAGTTGATTTCCCCTGAATGGCCTCAGATTATGAATCCGTTCATCAAAAGGAGACTTGGTTCCTGTAAGGGCTTCAAGACTCATCGCCCCAATCAGATCGGCGGACTCAAGACAAAAGTGCATACGTTGGAGATTGGCAACGGCATATGCGAGAATAAACTGTGTTCCGTTAATCAAGGCAAGCCCTTCCTTTGGACCTAATTGCAATGGTTTAAGTCCGTTTTGAGAAAGAACTTCTTCAGTTGGAAGAATTTTACTTTTCACCCATACTTCTCCCAAACCGATTAAGGGCAGAAACAGATGAGCCAGCGGAGCGAGATCACCGGAAGCACCTACAGATCCTTTTTCCGGAACAACCGGGCTAATATCCTGATCAATAAACCAGCAAATTCTTTCCAGAGTTTCCGGCTGGATGCCCGAATAACCCTGGGCCAGGGAATGTACTTTTGTGATCATCATGATCCTGGAAAGGAAGGGGCTGATGGGCTTCCCCACTCCCACACTATGGCTTTGCAAAATTTTGTGCTGAAGTTTCCTCGTATCCTCAGCAGATATATTTGTATTGGAAAGAATGCCGAATCCGGTATTAATTCCATATACTGTCTTTCCACTGGAAACAATTTCATTGACACTGTCCCTGCTTCTGATAATTCTTTGCATGGAATCTTCAGGTATGATACCATGCATCTCACCCCCGGCAAGGGCGATCACAATGGCAGGCGTCAATTTATCAGAGCCGTAATGGAATGGTTTGGGCATGTAACTGTTCGATTATTTGCTTATGGATATATTTGCGGGCGGCGGTTCGCAATCGCATAATAAATCCATGCATAATATCACGAAAATAAAACTCTTTAGGATACTTCTCCGGATCACTTATTTACCTTCTCTGATTATCCTGTATCCATTGGCATTATTCAGAAAAAAATCAGCATCCGGAATATTCTTTTTTTTCGACCGTTATGCCATGGGTGGCGCACAGCGTATTCACCTGGACATTTTAAAATCGATTCCGGAAGCTGATAAAAATGTTTTTTTTACCCGGTTTTCACCCAATACTGTTTTCAGGGATGAATTTTATGCTATCCCGAATGCCAGCTGTCTGGATATTCATATCTGGTGCGATTATTTGATTTTAAGGCTTTTCTCTGTTCATTATTTTAGCTTTTATATAAACAGACATTCTCGGGCTCATGTTTTTGG
>DATHNR010000377.1:0-3957 GCA_035485835.1 Puia sp. | reverse complement strand
TGTCGGGATAAAATCGTATCCCGACTGCATGCATTCTATATAATTATTGTCCTTCGGATTCTTTCCATCCCATTCCAGATTGTTAACACCAAAACTTTTCCCGATGATACTATGATACGTTCCCGAGGCATTTACCACACCGGGAATATTTTTAAGACCTGCCAGGAATGATTCTTCATGACCCAGTACTCTTCCCTCCGCATTGAATCGTATCACATTATCCTTGTTGAATCCCATATCGATATTGTGTATCAGTTTCATTTGCTGATAGACTACACCGACCGCAACAATAAATAGTACGGATAATGAAAACTGAAAAACGACCAGGCCTCTGCGTACCCAAACCTCTCCCATGGACGAGATCATTTTGCCTTTTAAAATCTCAACGGGTTTAAATCCGGATAAGTAAAGAGCCGGATAGCTGCCTGCAATCAAACCGGTGAAACCTGCTATGCAGAGGGCTCCTACAATAAGATTGACATCCGGCATCAGGGACATATGTTTGCCGGTTAGCTGATTGAACTCGGGTAACAGGAATGCAACGAGTCCCACAGCCACGATGAGCGCGAGATATCCCATCACGAGTGATTCACCAATATATTGAAGAATCAGTTGCCTGCGACCGGCTCCGATTACTTTCTTAATGCCTACTTCTTTGAGCCTTCTCGAAGCTTTTGCTGTGGAAAGATTCATGAAATTAATGCAGGCAATGACCAGGATAAAAATCGCGATGAGTGAAAACATTCTCACGTATTCAATTTTTCCGCCTGTACGATTACCGTGAATAAAGGAATTATGCAGGTAATTATCTGAAAACTTATATGCGTAGGCCGTCCGGAATGTGTCTGTGCAGTTTCGGGAAATAACGGGGGCAATCTTTTTGTTGAACAGGTTGATGTCTGTTCCTTTTTTCAGAAGAATAAAATTGTGGGGACCCATATTATCCCAACTTTTTACCCAGCCATTGGTGTCTTTGTAATACTCAAATGATTGAACAAAGTCAAATTGTTCAGAAGAATGTTCCGGTATGCGTTCAAAAACACCTGATACAAAGAAAGTGCTGTCGTGTTCCACCTGAATTCCCTTCCCGATTAAATTTTCTGTAGTACCAAATAATTTGCGTGCAAGGTCTTCAGAAATAACGATCGAATGTTTATCACTCAGCACAGTATTTTTATTACCATCCAGCAGCTTAAAAGAAAAAATATTGAAATAGTCTTTGCCCACGTACTGTCCGGATCCCTTTATATTTTTATCTCCCACTGTTAATGTGAATTTCTGAAACCAGTTGGAAGGCGCCTCAGCAGCAGCGTATTCAACCTCCGGGAATTCTCTCGCAATTGTTTCTCCCAATATGCCGGAGGATTCATCTGAAATATCCACTTTCCCGGGGAACCGCCGGCTTTCCATGAGTTGATAGATCTGGCTGTCCTTTTCATGAAATTTGTCAAAACTCAATTCATCGGTTACCCACATGTAGATCAACAGGGTACAGGCCAACCCGGTGGAAAGCCCAATGAGGTTAAGCAAGGTAAACTGGCGGTCCTTCAGTAAATTTCTCCAGGCGAACTTCAGGTTGTACTTAAACACGTCTTATGAATTATGGATTATCCCGCACGTGCGGGATGGGTTATGGCTTGTTGAACACAATCCAAATCCAAAAACATTGCCATAAGGCAATTTTTTGAATACTAGCAGGTTACGATTGACCTATCCGGGAGATATGCACGGTTTTGATACAGAGACTGAACGTTATGAGATATGAGATATGAACTATGAGATATGAGATGTGAGATATGAATTAGAAATTATGAGTTATGAGTTATGAGTTAAATTAGTTAGAACCCATATCCCATAACCCATATCCCATAACCCATAACCCATAACCCATATCTCATATCCCATATCTCATAGCCAAATTAAGTTTTAACCATTAAACTTTCACCCCGCACTTTCCTGTCTTTCCGACTCAGGTACTTTGCATAAATAATCTCACTCATGGTTTTATCCTGGAGTTTGCTTTCGAGCCAGGAGATGATGTCGAGGTAGGCGAAGGAGCGTGTTTCGATATGATTATATTCCAGGTGTTTGATCTTGCTGAGTAATTTCTCCAGTTCTGGTTTGATTTCTCTTCGTGAAATCTGGAAACTTTTCCGAAGAAATTTAAACATCTCTTCTTCAACCACCGTAAGATTCTTCATTTTCGCCATGAAACGATAAACCGATTTTGTCAGTGATTCCATGAGTTCATAATTGCCGAGTTCATAATGAGCCAGTAAATGAACCAGACGCGCGTAACACTGAAGATCATAGCGCAGGTCCACATGATCATTGATGATCAGGTGCAGCCAGTCGATAGAAGTATTGTAGTCACCGCTTCCGAAATAGAGCGTTGCGATTTTATAATTGAATACGAGTATCCGGTGATGGTCAATATAATTCCCATATTCTTTAAGTTGTCCGCTGATTTCAGGAACCAGGGTCAGGCCTTGTTTGAAAGTACCCGTCATCAGGTGCCAGTTAATTTTCGCCAGGTTTATATATACCCAGGTATGGATCCTGAAATTATCGTGGTGCTGTCCTAAGGGTGAATTATAATAGTCTTCAAATTTTTTAAGTATCACTTCGAATTTGCTGAAGTGACGCAGATCGAACAGAGCATTCAGCAAATTGTGCATACCCTTTACATAGTGACCCGTTTCAACTGAAATCATCAAAGGTTCATTCTCAAAAAGGTCGACCCATTTCTGGCCATAGCGATAATACATGATGAAATCCTGACGAATAAATGCAAACCAGCTATAGCTCTGATAGAGATAAAGCTTTTCATAGAAATCGTCCAGGTTAGAGGTGTCCGGGAGTGTATTCTGTTTGAAAAATTCTCTTAATCTTTTTACATCAGCTTCATTACGCGCGTGGCCATTCTGTACATACCACCGATACAGCAGGAGCGCAAGATTGGAAAGCCTGGTAACGCGGTCGATATGATCGCTGATTTCACGGGCTTCGACGGTGAGCTGTTCTGTTTTTTCAAGCGTTGAACGTGTAATATGCAGCGTTTCGATTTTCTTTTCGAGTGAAATCAATTGCGCAAGAAAATTCAGTTTGTTATTTGCTTTTGCAATTTCCTTCGCTCTTTCAAGGATCTTCAGGCTCTGATGTTTCAGACCTTTATTATACAAAAGACGCGCATTGTCCATATGTTCACTCAACTGCAGATCTGTGTTTTCCGTTGTTTTGAGCAAACGCAGACTTGCAAGCAATTGCTTGTACAGATGCGTTTTTAAATTAGAGAGCTGGGATTTGGTGAAAGGAAGTTTCTTCAGGAGGATTTTTTCATCATAATCCTGCATTTTATCCAGCGCATCGAATAGTTGAACGATTTTCAGGTCTTCATTACCCGAACTTCTTTTGATATAGAGCTTGAAATGCCGTTTTTCCGACTTTTCCAGTGAATGTATGAGTTGAAATAATATATCTGTTGAGCGGTTGGCCATCATTGATAAATTTTGCTGAAACTGCGTCCAGGCAACACTTCCACGAAAAG
This sequence comes from Puia sp., assembly GCA_035485835.1. Taxonomy (GTDB): domain Bacteria; phylum Bacteroidota; class Bacteroidia; order Chitinophagales; family Chitinophagaceae; genus Puia. The sequence goes on along the minus strand of DATHNR010000377.1, from coordinate 410 downwards.
ATAAGCAGTTTTGACATGATTAAAACAAGAATAAGATGGTTTGAAATGATTCAGATGCCCCCTTAATTTTGTGATACTAAGAGAGAATAAAGAATACAGCAGGCAATCGTTAGTGTTAGAATCGTTAGAGGTCTGGGAAGATAAACTGCAGTGTTCCAATAAGTTAGAATACTACCTTTTTTCATATGGCAAGCAATCGTTAGAGGTCAGCTGTTTCTACAGCCGACCTTATTTTTTTTACGGCTGGTGCAAAGCTATATCAAATCTCTTTATTTCCAAACTTTTAAAGCATAAAGCTAAACGCTAAACGCTTAACGCTGAACGCGTAACGCTTAACGCTTAACGCGTGACGCTTTTTTTTAATAAAAGAACTCCGTGGTAATTGTTCACTGTCTTAGATTGTTTTCTGA
>DATHNR010000376.1:0-3762 GCA_035485835.1 Puia sp. | reverse complement strand
CTTTGTCACTATCCGGCAGTGTATTCCAGTTACTGGTGTGAAGAATATTAGTTGCATCGTCGTAATTTCCGAATGAAGGTGGGTTATCCATTATAATTTCAGGCGGATTCAGTCTGGGATGGTATCCCAGGGCTTCAATCCTGTTGATGAAATCATCCCTCAGAGTTTTCAGCTTATTTTTTTCTGTTACCGAATCGGTATTTGTTTGGGCATTGAGATTGGTCGTCGCGATTACAACCAACAACCATATTAAAGAGGACTTTATGCGGTCAACATAATTCATGGTAAAAGGTTTTTTTACCAAGGTAATTGTTATTATATGAATTATGAATTATGGGATATGGGTTATGGGTTATGGGATATGGGTTATGGGATGCTTTAAACCTATATCTCATAACCCATAACTCATAGCTCATAGCTCATAGCTCATAGCTCATAGCTCATAGCTCATAGTTCATAGTTCATAGTTCATTCCGAGCGCAGACTCCTCGTAGGATTTGCCGTAGCAGCCCGAATGGCCTGAAAGCTCACGGTAATTAATGTAATGATGATGGACAATGCAATCACCATTATAAAAACACCGGCACCGATATCGATTTTGTATTTGTAGTCTTTAAGCCATTCATTCATAAAATACCAGGCGACAGGTACCGCAATGACGCAGGAAATCATCACCAGTTTTACAAAATCTTTCGAAAGCAATTGCCAAAGACTGAGTACACTGGCACCTAATACTTTTCTTACTCCTATCTCCTTCACGCGTTGTTCCGCAGTGAAAGAAGCAAGACCAAATAGTCCCAGGCAGGAAATGAAGATGGCGATCACAGCGATGATAGCAGCCAGACTGCCCACGAGTTCTTCGTAATTAAATTTCTTCGCATACTCTGTATCCGCAAAACGATATACAAAGGGGAAGGCCGGATTGTATCTGTCAAATACGGGCTGAATTCTTTTAATAGCATCTGATGCTGACATCTTTGGATTCATCCTAACGTTCACGAACCCTACCCAGCTTTTATTGAAAATGATAGTCAGTGGTGAAATGGGACGGAAGGGCGATTCCATCTGGATATCAGGAATCACACCGATCACCGTCATTTTACTATCATTCCATCTCAACGGTTCACCCACAGGATTTTTAAGTCCCATCCGTTTTACCGCAGCCTCATTCAGAATAACTGAATTGGAATCAGCATAATCCCGGGAGAAATCCCTGCCGGCAATTAATTTAATCCCGATGGTTTTCGTATAGTCGTAAGCGGTAGCGATAGTAGAAAAGATCACGGTTTTTTCAACCGGCTGACTGCCCTTCCATTCCCAACCATCGTTGTTGCTAAAAATATCGGAGGGCGGGGAATTGCTTTGACATACGGAAATAGCAGCCCCCGAGCTTAGCAGATCCGCTCGCAGTGCATCGTAATTTTTTTGGATATCGTCCGACCAGTCCACAGAAATCAGTCCCCTGTTATCAAAACCAATCGGGCGATTTTTACCGAACTGAATCTCCTGGTAAATAATTGTAGTTCCAATCATCAATATGACGGAACTGGCGAATTGTAAAACCACAAGAATTTTCCGTGGTAATGCATCCGATCTGCCAATATTCAAATTTCCTTTAAGTGTATTGACCGGATTGAAAGATGAAAGATAAAATGCAGGATAACTGCCCGCCAATAAACCGGTGAGCAGGGTAAAAGCGATCATTATGATCCAGAACAGCGGGCTGGAAAGTTGAAGACTCATTTCCTTTTCTGTCAGCCTGTTAAAATAAGGCAGTGTCAGGGCTACGATGCCCAATGCGAAGAGGAAGGCCAGAAAGGAAATAAAAAGAGATTCGCTGAGAAACTGGCGGATCAATTGTCCACGGTCTGAGCCCACTGCTTTCCTAACACCCACTTCTTTCGCCCTCTTTTCTGATCGGGCCGTACTCAGGTTCATGAAATTAATACAGGCGATGAGCAGTACTACGAGACCCAAAATGCCAAACATTTTTACATATTTTATAAAGCCACCTGTATTTACGGCATTTTCGAAATCGCCATACAGGCGCCATTTGGACATCGGGTGAATGAACACTTCAGGTTTGATGCTTTTAACAGTATTCTGATCCGTAAAATGTGAAATCACCACATTTTTAATTTTTGCATCCACGCTTTTTTCAGAGGCATGATCATTCAGCTGAATAAAAATCTGCCAGGAATTATTTCCCCAGTTTGTTTTATGATATTGTTTAACCCAGGTATAGATCGCTTCCTGCAATTGAAATGGTATCAGGTAATCAAATTGGAGTGAACTATTCTTAGGCAGTTTGGTAACCACAGCAGTGACTTTCAGGTCCACCGTATTGTCCAGTCTGACTATTTTATTCAGGGGATTTTCATTGGGAAAAAGTGCTTTTGCAGTCTCTTCGGTTAAAACGATGGAACGCGGATCGTGGAGCGGGTCTTTATCGCCACTCAGGATATTCAGGGAAAACATACTCACCGCATCCTCTCCTATGTAGTGCCCGTATTTGCTGATCTTTTTATTTCCATATACCAGGGAATGATTCTGTCCCCAGTCGCACATCGCCACGCCCTTCATATCCGGATATTTGGCCTTCAGTTCTTCGCCCAGTGGATAGGGAAGGGCAGTCTGTGTACCCCTTTTCCCATCGAAGGTCTGATGCATCATCACCTGGTAAATTGAATCGTAGTTTTTAAACAACTTGTTGGCAGAGAGCTCGTCGGAAATCCACAAACCGATGATCATTGCGACGGCCATGCCTGCCGCGAGACCTGCGATATTGATAAAAGAATATGTCTTGCTTTTCAGCAGGTTTCTCCAGGCGATTTTCAAATTATTCTTAAACATTATATCAATTGTTATTTGTTAATTGTTCCCGCACATGCGGTGTTAATTCACATGAACTAAGAAAGTTTCAGCTTTATAAAATACTGCCAGTCAATAGGGTAGAATAAGATAGCATTGGGAAGTTGTCCAAATCTGAACAATACATGGCCGGTCCCCATTGATCATAAGACGCAGTTTATTTTGGTATGTTGCACCTGACATTAGAATATATTATTGACCTGCTTTTAAAGTTTTAATTCTGTTCTTAAGATCTTCGTTGGAAGGATCAAGGGCTGATTCTTTTTCGTAACAGGCTATCGCATGAATTTTATCGCCTGCTTTTAAATAGCCATCCCCCAGACTATCGAAAACATTCGGAGAATTTGGATATGCTTCTACGTTTAGTTTAAATGCTTTGATCGCATCATCCGTTTGATTCGATCTCAAAAGAAAATAGCCATAACTATTAAGTATCCCTTCACTAAAATCATAACTGTCATCGGCATTCTTTTGTAAAACCCTGTATAACGCAATCGCTGAATCCATCCCAAGGGTCTGAGATTTTTCATACAGGAAATAACTTCCGTTGATTTTTGGTAAAGTATATGGTTTATCCTCCATAATATTGAGAATTGCGGTACGGATTTCATAAGCAGGACTATGTCTTAGGTTGCTGAGCTCTATAATAGTTGTCTTTTCACCAGGTATTCGTTACATATAGGATATATAACCACTGAAAGCTCCGTCATGGTGAAAATCTTCTGCGTTGTTATGCGTACCGATCCACCATCCGTATCCATAACTCATCTCTCCAAATAATTCATCTTTGCGTTCCAGCGCAGGATTCTTTATGACGATTGATGATGGCGTAAAAGCCTCCGCAAGCGTTTGAGGTTTTACCAGTTTACAATGGTAGAGCTCCTGGTCCCA
>DATHNR010000375.1:0-5664 GCA_035485835.1 Puia sp. | reverse complement strand
TACATGAAAAGAAGAAATAAATGGGTTGCGGTGGCGGCACATGTTAGTGCATTGGGTACTAATTAATCAAGATCCAAATGGTATTGGCCTAAGTATAAACCCTTAGATAGAGTCAAAAAATGAATGGATGATGAATTAAATAGATCTCATGAAAATGTAAGGAGCGGTTTATTTATGTACATTAGTAAAGACATTTATTGTTCCCTGAACCTGGTATAATTTTCCATCATAACAACCCGGCAAAGTAGAGGTAAAACGAACAATAATTCCCGTATAAAGCTGTTATACATTATCCTATTGATTGTGCATTTGAGTATATTCTGCTATTGATATAGCAGAGTAAAACCAAAAAACCAATGAAGCTGCCCTTACTCATCCTCCTTCCCATCTTTTATTTTGGCAATCACGCTTTCTCACAGACAAAAGACAGCATACCGGATTTCGGAAAAGTAGACAAGGCAGAATTGCAGATGAGCGAATGCGATTTCGATAAAAACGCTGAAGCACTTATACTCTTTGATGTGGAAGATGTGGTTGGAAAGTTATATCCATATTCAGCTTATTCTGAAATCGAGCGGCATATCCGTATTAAAATATTTAAGAATAAAGGGCTGGACGAAGCAAATATCAAAATACTCTATCTCAGGGGTCAGGAAGGGGATCACATAAATATTACAGATGCACAAACCTATAATCTGGACGGTTCCGGAAATATCATCGTTAGCAAGCTTGATAAAAAGACAATTGTAGATAAGGAAGTAAATAAAAAATATTCGGAAAAAATATTCACTTTTCCCGATGTCCGTACTGGTAGCATAATTGAGTATACCTATAAAACAATGGGATCCATATCCACCGGATTAAGAAACTGGTATTTTCAGACCTCGATCCCGGTTAAATTCAGCAGGTACAAAGTGGATTTCCCTAATGAAATAGAAATTGTTTGCCAGGCCCATTGCACACTGCATTATGATGAATATAGTTCCACAGAGCGGGATAACAAGATCAAAGTGTTTACAATGAGCAATGTTCCGGCGCTTCGCGACGAACCATATATGACCTGCGAAGACGACTATACGCAAAGAATCGATCCTGATATTATTGCCTTTACACTGAATGGCCGGAGAACAAGTTTAACAGAAACATGGGCATCTGTTGTTGATATGCTTATGAGCGATGATGATTTTGGTCAGCAGCTCACCAAAAATATTCCAAGAACAAATGATCTCGAAGACAGCCTCAGAGCAGTTACTGATTCTATCAAAAAAATGAATATTATTTACCGTTATGTTCGTGATAACATGCACTGGAATGGTCGCTCTAATATTTGGGCACTCGATGGAGTTAAGACGGCCTGGAAAAACAAAAAGGGAACGAGTGGAGAAATTAACCTTATCCTGGTCAATCTACTGAAGGGTGCAGGGCTTGAAGCATATCCTGTTTTAGTAAGTTCACGCAACAACGGACGAATAAATTTCGCTTCGCCTGAATGGAGCCAGTTTGATGCAGTAATGGCGCTGGTGGTAATTCATAATCATGACTATGTACTCGATGCGACTGACAAGTACAATTCTCCCAGGCTGATCCCATGGGAAGTAAATTATTCCGAAGGATTGGTTATTGAGAAATTCGATACTTTCAAATGGGGCTGGCGTACCTTATGGGATGAAAGTGATATGTTCAAAGATTTGGTTTTGATCCAGGGAAATATAGATGATCAGGGGGTAATGGCAGGTGAAGCGACCATCAACAGTTATGACTATTCCAGGGTGGAGCGAGTGGGAAAAATGAAGGATGGAAAAGAAAAGTTCGTTGAAAAGTATTTTAGTTCAAAAAATGCATCCGTGCATGTTGACAGCACCCTGATAAAAAATGAAACTGTAGATACGCTACCACTAAGTCAAAAAGTATGGTTCAGTGCAAAACTCAGTTCCTCCGGGAAATACAAATATTTTACAACTAACCTATTTACCGGCCTGGAAGAAAATCCTTTCACAGCAGATCGCAGGTTTTCAGATATATTTTTCGGGGCGAATAAAAATATTACAATAGCAGAAACTTTTTTTATTCCGGATGGATATGCATTTGACGAATTGCCGAAGAATATCAAAATGATTATGCCTGATACCAGTATCGTATTTACACGCCTTATTGAAGCTCAAAACGATCTTTTGAACATGCGAATATCACTTGAATTCAGGAAACCTGTTTTTACAGCCAGTGAATATGAGCCGTTCAGGGAGTTTTACAAGAAATTATTCGGCATGCTGAACGAGCAGATCGTCATCAAAAAAGAAAATTGATTAACGCAGATGGAAATCAATAAACGCATATATATTTTATTATTGTCTTTAATTATATATCAGTCAGGGTTAAATGCGCAGAACATCAATTTTGATACAGCCAGTATTGCTCCTGAAGTGAGGAAAAATGCGAACGTTGTAGTACGCAATGAAAATATAGAATTCGAAGTGACTGATATCGATCAGGCTAAACTTCATGTTTATCGCCTGGCAACAGTTTTCAATAAAAAGGGAAGTGATGAGCTTATTTTTTCTATGGAGACTGATAAATTCAGCTCACTGGAAGATGTTGAAATAAAAGTATATGATGCGAATGGCAAAACAATTAACAGGTATAAACTGCACGACATCAATCCAATTTCAGGCGTTGAGGAATTTATTGATGATCTCAAAACCTATTACCTCAAAATAAGAGTTCCTTCTTATCTTGTAACTGTAGAAACTGATTATAAGATCAAATACAAGGGAAGTTTCTTTTACCCAACCTATCAAATCATTGAACCCGATGAAGGAGTAGAGAATTCCAGTTTTACAGTAAGGATCAATAAAGCGATTGATCTGAGATATAAAGAAAAGAATATAAAACTGGGCCCATTTGTAAGCGAAGATGGAGATTTCAAAGAATATATATGGTCGGTAAAAAACCTAAGTCCAATCAAGTACGAAGAGAATGCAGTAAGCTCTGAAAGCAGTTATCCATCTGTAATCCTTGCTCCCAACCGATTTAAATTGGACAAATACCCGGGCGACTTATCATCCTGGAAAAATTTTGGCTTATGGTATAATGAACTCTTAAAAGGAGTAGATACGCTATCTCTGCAACGAAAGGAATTTTACAGGCAAATGGTCAGGAATGCTTCTGGTGATCAGGAAAAAGAAAAGATCCTGTACAGCTATCTGCAGAACAACTACCGGTATGTCAGCATACAATTAGGAATCGGAGGTTTCAAACCAATAGCAGCGGATATTACTGACACAAAGAAATATGGAGATTGCAAAGGATTAAGTAATTATATGGTAACGGTATTAAGATCTGTAGGGATTAAAAGTTATCTCGCAATAATTAATGCCGATATAAATGAGGAACCCGCAGACCCTGATTTCCCATGCTATCAGTTTAACCATGTTATTGTCTGCATTCCGGGGAAAAAGGATAGCACCTGGTTAGAATGCACGAGCAAAACATCCGATTTTGGTGTATTGGGTAGTTTTACTGAAAACAGAAACGCGCTCCTTATTACTGAAAACGGGGGTGTGCTGGTACCTACTCCAAAGAGCCGCGCAAGCGAAAACATAATCAGAGCATATACAACCATCGACCTTCATGATGATGGCTCGGGAAAAACAAAAACAGTCTTTACCGCCCATGGCGAATACAAACAAGAATTGATGAACCTAAAAGATGAAAAAGCCGATGATCAGAAATTATTTATGATTAATCGTTGGGGGTTTAAGGACCCTGATCAAATCCGGTTCGACAGTTCTGACCAGAGAAATAATCTTAAACTTGATCTTGACCAGGAACTGGAATCCATTCCTGAATTAAAAACAACAAGTAAGATGTTTTTGCGTCCTTCAATTCTTGATTTATGGAAAACTAAATTGCCTAAGTCCGAAAACCGGAAACAGGACTTTTATTTTTCCTGTCCGTTTGTGAAAGTAGATACAACGCTTATTAATCTTCCGGCCGGCTACATGATGGATGCATTGCCCCAGCCAGTATCAGACAGTTGTAAATATGCAAGTTATTTTTCCAGGAGCTGGTATGATGAAAAGGCACACCAGGTTTATTCAGCTGCAAAGATTGTACTGAATGAATACAAGATTCCTGCCGGAGATTATGCTATGGTAAAGAAATTTTTTGATGGTATTCTACTGGGCAATGAAGAGAGGATCGTTGTGAAGAAGGAGTAACCAATCAGATCTTAATATTTCGTTGTTTTTTAAACAATACAAATTTATCATTGATGTATAAAAACATATCCATGCTGTTTGAATTTCTGCAAAAAGAATAACTCGGGCGGTATTTAAACATGAAAATTCGCAGGGAATCTCCCTTAAGCCGGGTCAATAGGGCAACCCTTGATTCAGAAAATTTAACATCAATATATTCATCCTCGTCTTCTTCTTTAATCCGTTTCTTCAATTCCCTTTTACGCTTTTCAGATTTTGAGAAATAACCAATGGGGCTAAAACTAAAGCCGGGATCATCTCCTGGTCTTTTTTCATTCATAAACTTTACAGGATGCTTCTTATTCAAAAGATAAGCATAGTCTTCCCTCCTTTTAATTGAGTCCTGAATGTACTTATTCATCTGGTCAACTTCAACATCTTTGAGAACCTGGACATTGGGCCTGAGATAAATATTTATGGATGCAGACAGGTCAGCATAATTTATGGTTAATGTATCTGATAAATAACCTGCGGAAGAAAAAATAATAACATCCCCTTCCTTCGCCTCGATTTTAAAATTGCCTCCCTGATCGGACTTGGCGTATTTTCCATTCCTAATATTTCTGAGATTTGCATCCGGAATGATTTCATGACTATCTATCAAATAAATTTTACCGTGCAGAAGGTTCTGCGCAGAGGCTGAATAAGAGAGATCAAGCAAGATCAGGAGAGAACCAATCCATTTCAGCATATAAGAGAGATGAAAAGGAAAAACTAAAGTAAGAAGCTTTCAATTGAAACAATTTTTTCAAATGCACAATCAAAAGTTAAAATCAACCAGAAAGATATTGCGTATTAAAACAGAGCATTTATCCCGGATCATTTCTTTCTTATACAGATTACCGTATTACCTACCATTATTACTGATTAAGGGCATAATTGTAAAACAGGTCGAATACTTCCATTAATTTCGATTACTGAATTGAATAAGTATGGATAAAATCATAAAGATCGAAAGCATAGCTCAGTTCAATGCACTGAGGGGACAGGAAACGCTCCATCCCATGGTGGCTGTTTTAGATCAGGCAAAATCAAAGCCCCTGAATCCGGCACGTTTTATCTCTGGATTATATGTCGTTTATTTAAAAGAAGTAAAGTGCGGTGAACTGAAATACGGCCGAAGTAATTATGATTATGAAGAAGGAACACTTGTTTTTATTGGACCCGGGCAGGTATATGGAGTTGATGAAAAATTAAAAGCTGTTCAGCCAAAAGGCTGGGCCCTGGCATTTCACCCTGACCTCATTCATGGAACTTCACTTGGCAGGCATATTAAAGAATATAATTTTTTCTCTTACGATGTAAATGAAGCATTGCATGTATCTGAAAGGGAAAGGCAGGTTGTGCTGGAATGTTTTAACAAAATTCAATATGAACTGGAACATGCGATTGATAAGCACAGCAAAAA
>DATHNR010000374.1:0-2266 GCA_035485835.1 Puia sp. | reverse complement strand
TTACACATCTGAAACCCAAATGTTCCATACTTGTGTCGGGAGAGCTTTTCATACGACGAGCCACACGATAACCGGTACAATAACTTTCATTGCACAAAAAGGATCCTCCCCGTGTTACACGTTTGGGAGAATATGGTTCATCCGGGTCAAAACTTTTTTCCGGCCCGATTGGATTTATAACGCCAGCCGGAATATTATCAGATACATAATGATCATTTTTATACCAATCAGAACACCACTCCCAAACATTGCCCGACATGTCGAATAAGCCGTAACCATTTGCTGTGAATGATTTCACAGGTGCTGCATCATAATATTTATCTTTCAGTTCATTTTTATACGGGAATTTTCCCTGCCAGTAATTCGCTTTCGGTTTACCCGTTTCAATAAGCTCATCACCCCACGGATAAACATTGTTTACCAAACCACCTCGTGCAGCAAATTCCCACTCTGCTTCTGTAGGCAAACGCTTCCCGGCCCATTTACAATACGCCATAGCATCATCCCATGAAACTTGTGTTACAGGATAATTGTCTTTCCCTTCTATCGTACTGCCCGGTCCGTGCGGATGTTTCCAATCGGCACCACGCTTCCATTCCCACCAGGCTGTATAATCGTTTAAGTCAACTTCGTGTAAGGTAGATTTGAATACCAAAGAAGATGCTTGTAATAAACTATCGTGTGGTTTAGGCGTACCCGGAGCTACTTGTTTTTTCAACTCTTCCCAATTCACAGGGCGCTCCGCTGTTGTAATGTAACCGGTCGCATCAACAAATTCTTTGAATTCTTTATTCGTCACTTCGGTAGCATCCATCCAGAAAGCATTAATAGTTACTTTGTGCTTTGGAAATTCATCGGCAGATGCCTGCTTGCTGTCTCCACCCATCATAAATGTTCCACCCGGAATGCGTACCATTCCATTATGGTTTGTATCGGGACGTTGAACAATATTGCCGGTATTGGTTGAACCAGCTGACGCAAAACGGCTGGGAATATTTGAGTGACAAGACATGCTGTCTTGAGATGCAGTTGCTTTTTCTTTGGAATCTCCACTGCATGAAAGGAATAATAAAGCAGTAATACCTATTCCGATTTTATACATCATCAATGTTAGTTTTAATATTTAAACGAAGCTCAATATACTTATTTTATCAGAAGCTTTTTACAAGCTAGAGGTACGAATCCGTTAATTCATAAGTCACTTCTACGAATTTTCTGAAATAGAATCTGATTATATCAAAATAAAAAAGCGCAAAAAAGAAGAAACTGTTTTATCTAAGTAAAACAGTCTCTTCCTGAAACAATATAACTAAAATAATTCCTTATTACTTTTTAACAGGCTTTGACGCAGGCACTGCTGTGGTAGTTGCTACCTCATGTTTAGTCATTTCTGCAAGAATCAAATCAATTGAGAAACTTGCCGGATGCTGACGTGGAGGAAACGATTTGTAGCTGCTCAGATAAATACCTACTTTTTCTACCGAAGGTAAAATAAGAAACGCATGGTCTACCAACCAACGTTCATAGTGAATAGAGCCATCTACGGAGTATTCATAAGGATCTGATTTTATATCAATAATTAGTGGAGCGCGAAGTGTTGTCATCGGATCTCTCCAGATGGCCATTCCTTTTGCTTCCTGTGTTGCATAAGTAAATTTATAATGTTCGTCACGATAAGCTACCAAATGTCCATCATCATCAAAATACACAAATTCTTTGCGCGCACTCGGTGCTGTACCTTTCAGATAATCCAGTTGATTGTATCCATCAATCCATACTTTAAAATTCTTAGAACCTGCCTGTACTCCGTTACGTGCGTTCTCACGTAATTTAGGATCACCGCCTGCTGCTGCTACAAATGTCGGCAACCAATCTTCTGCTGAGAAAATATCTGTAAAGTTTGTTCCCGGTTTAATTACGCCTGGCCAACGCACTACACATGGCACACGATATGCTCCTTCCCAGTTCGTATCTTTTTCAGAACGGAACGGTGAAACACCACCATCCGGCCACATATTTTTCATAGCGCCATTATCAGATGTATAGATAACAATCGTATTATCTGCAATACCTAACTGATCTAATAACGCAAGAAGCTCACCCACCATACCATCATGCTCTGTCATACCGTCTGCCTGTATTCCAAGACCCGTTTTACCATTCGAAGCAGGTTTCAAATGAGTAAAAATATGCATGCGTGTTGCATTGAACCAGGTAAAGGAAGGTTTACCTGCATTGTGCTGGCGCGTAATAAAATCTTTTGCTG
>DATHNR010000373.1:0-2806 GCA_035485835.1 Puia sp. | reverse complement strand
TGCGTTTTGAACTGTGGAAAGGGTTTCCCATGGTCACTACCAAAAAACTTCATTTGAAAAGTATTATTTACGAGTTACTCTGGTTTTTGAGAGGAGACACCAATATCAGATATTTAAAAGAAAATGGTATTAGTATATGGGATGAATGGGCTAATGAGCATGGTGAACTTGGACCAGTGTATGGTAAACAATGGAGAAGCTGGACCGGGGCTGATGGGAAACAGGTCGACCAGATAAGTGATCTGATCCATCAGCTCAAAACAAATCCCGATAGCCGGCGCTTGATTGTGAGCGCCTGGAATGTATCGGAACTACCGGAAATGGCACTCATGCCATGCCATGTCATGTTCCAGTTTTATACTACTCCACCGGAAAACCCTGGTGGCCTCCGGCGTTTAAGCTGCCAGCTATACCAGCGCAGTGCAGATGTATTTCTGGGAGTACCATTTAATATTGCCTCTTATGCTTTATTAACACTTATGGTTGCCCAGGTAACAGGCATGGAACCAGGAGAGTTTATCCATAGTTTCGGTGATGTGCATTTATATAATAACCATCGCGAACAGTCTTCGCTGCAATTGACAAGAACACCTAATCCATTGCCAAAAATGAAATTGAATCCAGATATAAAAAATATATTTGATTTCAGGTATGAAGATTTTGTGCTGGAAAATTATCAGCCACATCCCCCGATTAAAGCGAACGTTGCTGTTTAAATAAAACTTCCATGAAGCTATCTATTATTGTAGCTGCTACTGAAAATAATGCGATCGGGAAAAATAATCAGATGTTATGGAACCTTCCGGAGGACATGAAGTTTTTTAAAAATACCACCTGGGGATTTCCATTGATCATGGGAAGGAAAACATTCGGGGCGCTGGGAAATATTCCCCTTCCGGGAAGATTTAATATTGTGATCAGTCGACAGCCTGACTACAATGCTGGTCATCCTGATGTTCAGGAGGCTGGCAGCCTTATTAATGCCGTTGAACTTGCAGGGAAAACAGATTCAAAAGAAGCTTTTATTGGCGGCGGCGGTCAAATTTATAAAGAATCAATATTGTTATGTGATACTATTTATATGACAAGAGTATTTGCCAGACTGGATGGGGACGCTTTTTTCCCGGAAATCCCGACAGATATTTTCAAACTTACACATTCAATGAAAGTTCCGGCAGACGTGAAACATGCGTATGCTATGGATTTTCAAACCTGGACCAGAATCAAATCCCTTTCGGAACACTCTGTATAAGTCCCATGTATTCAAAATCCCAGCTTACTTTTAAATGGATGCAATATGTTTTATTATCTTCCAATGCCAGGGGTCATGGGATTCATTCACCCTTTGTTTATGATTTAATTAGTTCAGTTCTCAACGATAACCGCTATTATTATGCATATGAAAAGATTGAGCGGATTAAAAAAAACCTCCTTCAGGATAAAAGAACATTGATAGTGAATGATTTTGGTGCCGGTTCATCGAAAAATGGAAATGAGAATAAAATAATTTCAGAGATTGCAGCTAAAGCAGTCTGCAAAAATAATTTCGGAAGACTCTTATTTCGTCTTGCAAATTATTATAATGCCCGAACTATTATTGAGATGGGCAGTTCTCTCGGAATCTCCACAGCCTACCTGGCTTCTGCCGATAAATCATCCAGTGTAATTTCCATGGAAGGCTCTTCTGAAATTTCGGGCATTGCGAAAGAAACATTCAGCCAGCTGGGACTTAAAAATATTAAACTTGTTACCGGAAAATTTGAAGAGAAACTTGATATCCTGATCGCAGAAAATCCTCCGGCCGATCTTGTATTTATTGATGGCAATCATAGAAAAAAACCCGTATTGGAATATTTTGAAAAATTTCTGAATAAAATTTCAAGAACTTCGGTCATCATCATACACGATATTCACTGGAGCCGGGAAATGGAAGAAGCATGGATCATCATTCAACAGCATCCAAAAGTGAAAATGAGTCTGGATATTTTTTCTGCCGGGTTGGTTTTTTTCAGGGATGAATTCCAGGTTAAGCAACAATTCATTGTAAGGTTCTGATTTATATAAATGCACTAAATATATTATTTGGCAGCTCATCTTCCCCCTGAACTTATCAGGTCTCTCAGTAAATTGGATCATTTTGATCCAAAGGCATTTCAATATGTTCACGAATCAGGTGATCAGCTGGTATCCGTACATATGAATCCGGGAAAGCCAATTTTGCAGAATGGCAGTTGGCCAAAGGAAATCAATGAGCCGCCCTTTGATATTTCTAATTCTGTACCCTGGGCAGAGGAAGCTTATTATCTTTCTTCACGACCTTCTTTTACCCTTGATCCTCTGTTTCATGCCGGACTTTACTATGTGCAGGAGGCCTCCGGGATGTTCTTGTCCTTCGCAATTAAAAAGACAGTAGACCTGACACGGAATCTCAGAATACTCGATTTATGTGCAGCACCAGGAGGTAAATCTACCATGTTGCAGTCCCTCATATCAGAGGAGTCACTCCTGGTGAGTAATGAAGTCATAAAATCCAGGGTACCGGTCTTATATCAGAACTTAACAAAATGGGGATTTGCAAACGGCATCATTACAAATAATGATCCGATCCATTTTAAAAAGCTTCCCGGCTTTTTCGATATCATTCTCATAGATGCGCCCTGCAGCGGCAGTGGATTATTTAGAAAAGACCCGGAAACTGCTAAAAACTGGAATATGGACCTGGTGCAACTCTGCAGCCAGCGGCAACGTCGAATCCTGGCAGACAGCTGGGAAAGTTTAAAAGAAGATGGTTTATTAATTTATTCAA
>DATHNR010000372.1:0-3737 GCA_035485835.1 Puia sp. | reverse complement strand
GTGGAAAATATGTTGCTCCTGCGGCTATTGAGAACAAACTAAAGGAATCCCGTTTTATTGAACAGATAATTGTAGTGGGATCCGAAATGAAATTTGTGGGCGCTCTGATTGTACCTGCGTTTACCCAGCTCGCAGAATGGTGCGGCCAACATGGCTATGATATAAGTTCCAACCTGTCAATGATTCAAAATCCGGCTGTAATAAAATTTTACAGAGGAATCGTGGATGAATATAACCAGCAGTTCAACCACGTGGAGCAGATAAAAAAATTTGAATTATTGCCCGAGGATTGGAGTGTTGAAGGTGGTGAGCTCACTCCGAAGCTGAGTATACGGAGAAAAATAATTCTCGAGAAATACAAATCGTATATAGAAAAGATCTACGACTGAGCCCCGTTCTTTTTAATTTGCTTTTATGAACGAAGAAAATAAAAGACTAAAAGATCCTGCCTGGAAAAAATGGGGGCCTTATCTGAGTGACAGACAATGGGGAACTGTTCGCGAGGACTATAGTGAAGATGGTTCCGCATGGGAATTTTCTACCCATGAAGTTGCCCGCAGCAAAGCCTGGCGGTGGGGAGAAGACGGTCTGGGCGGAATGAGCGATATTAATTTACAACTATGTCTCTCCGTTAGTTTATGGAACACCCGCGATCCTATACTCAAGGAAAGGTATTTTGGACTAGGGGGAAATGAAGGAAATCACGGGGAAGATGTAAAGGAATTATATTATTTCCTGGATGCAACACCTACACATTCTTACCTTAAGATGCTGTACAAATATCCTCAGGGGGAATACCCTTACGATCAGATTCTCAGAGAAAACAGCCGCAGAGGAAAATTGGATCCTGAATATGAGATCCAGGACACGGGCATATTCAATGAAAATAAATATTTCGATGTTTTTATTGAATATGCAAAATCTTCTCCTGAGGATATCTTGTGGAAGATCACTGTAATCAACCGGAGTACGGAGGCCGCACCGCTTCATATCCTGCCCAATATCTGGTTTCGAAATACCTGGGAATGGGGTTATTCAAACGACATACCTTCCATGGAAAGGTTAACAGATAATAGCATCCTCATTCAACACAAGACCCTGGGTAAAAGATGGCTTTATGCAGAGAACCCTGAACAGCTGCTTTTTTGCGAAAACAAAAGTAACAACGAAAAGCTCTATTCATTATCGCCAGATAAATCAGACATGTATTTTAAAGATGGAATCAATGATTATATCGTTCACGGCACAAATACAGTTAATCCATCTCAAATCGGGACTAAAGCTGCAATACATTTCAACAAAACAATCGATCCCGGAAAATCAGAAACATTCCGCATTCGCATGGGACCGGACCCAATAGAAAAACCTTTCGATGATTTTGAAAAAATAATTGAATCACGTATCCACGAAGCAAATATTTTTTATGCGGATATTCAAACCCGTGTTCCCAACGATGAATTAAAAACTATTCAGCGACAGGCTTACGCAGGTATGATCTGGTGCAAACAATACTATTACTATAATGTAAATAAATGGCTCAATGGTGATCCTGGATGCCCTCCGGCACCGGAACAAAGAAAAAAGGGAAGAAATCATAATTGGCGTCATTTGAACAGTTCCGATATTATTTCCATGCCCGATAGTTGGGAATATCCATGGTTCGCAGCATGGGATCTTGCATTTCATAGTATTTGTTTTGCTGATATTGATCCCGAATTCGCCAAGAATCAGCTTACCCTGCTCAACCATGAATGGTATATGCATCCAAGCGGACAACTTCCGGCATATGAGTGGGCTTTCTCAGATGTAAACCCTCCTGTACAGGCATGGGCAACATGGGTTGTTTATAAAATTGATAAAATTGCAAGAGGTGTTGGCGATTTCAAATTTCTTGAAACTATTTTCCTGAAACTACTCCTCAATTTTACCTGGTGGGTGAATAGAAAAGATGAGCAGGGGAATAATATTTTTGAGGGCGGTTTCCTTGGTATGGACAATATCGGAATCTTTGACCGGAATTCACCTTTACCGGACGGATCCATTCTTGAACAATCAGATTCTACCAGCTGGATGTGCATGTATTCCCTCAATATGATGCGCATTTCGCTGGAGCTTTCCCTCACGAATCCTGTTTATCAGGATATGGCAACCAAATTCTTTGAGCATTTTTTATATATAGCAAACGCCATGTTTGCTGATGGTGATCAGGGAACGGGGCTTTGGGATAATGTAGATGAATTTTATTATGATGTGATTCAAAAATCAAATGGTACTAATGATAAGCTAAAGATACGTTCCATGGTTGGCCTGATTCCTTTACTGGCTGTTGAAGTTCT
Source organism: Puia sp. (assembly GCA_035485835.1). Taxonomy (GTDB): domain Bacteria; phylum Bacteroidota; class Bacteroidia; order Chitinophagales; family Chitinophagaceae; genus Puia. The sequence goes on along the minus strand of DATHNR010000372.1, from coordinate 1,401 downwards.
GGATGATGACCTTTTGTCCAGCCAGAAAGAATTTACTGATCGCTTATACTGGTTCCTTAATAACCGGCCAGATCTGTCGAGCCTGGTTTCAAAATGGGGCGAAAAAGGGAAAGATGAAAAACATCTCCTTTCTTTATTGCGTGGTCATCGAATGAAAAGGATTCTATATCGTATGCTGGATGAAAACGAATTTCTAAGCGATCACGGACTGAGGGCCTTATCTAAATTTCACAAAGACAATCCCTTTGTTTTGCAAATTGACAATATTTGGTTTTCGATTCATTATACACCTGGCGAATCCGATACGACACTTTTCGGAGGAAATTCGAATTGGCGTGGTCCGGTTTGGATGCCCATGAATTTTATGCTCGTGGAATCCCTGAAAAAATTCCACGAATATTACGGTGATGATTTCCGTATTGAATATCCGACCCATTCAGGCAACCTTTTTTCCCTGAAAGAAATTTCAGAAAAACTTTCAGATCGTTTGATTTCATTATTCACAAAAAATGCTGACGGTAATCGTCCTATTTATGGTGATCAGGCCCTGTTTCAAAAAGATCCTAATTTCAAGGATTATACCCAGTTTTTCGAATACTTCCACGGTGATACAGGAAAGGGCCTGGGCGCATCTCACCAAACAGGCTGGACGGGGCTTGTCGCACGGCTTTTGATGAACAGATAGCTGTTTTAATCAGTTATCTTTGCAGCCCGAATTATAAAAAGTGGAAAAAAGCAATTTCGTAGATCAGATACGGGTATTTTGTAAAAGCGGTCACGGTGGTGCCGGAAGCAAGCATTTCATGCGCACAAAATACAATGCTCTTGCGGGTCCAGATGGCGGAGACGGAGGTCGTGGTGGTCATATCATTCTTCGTGGAAATAAAAACACCTGGACACTTCTGCCTCTGCGTTATTATAAAAATGTATTTGCTGAAAATGGCGAAGCCGGGAGCGGCAATAACTGTACAGGCAGATTCGGAAAGGATGTTTTTATAGATGTTCCACTGGGGACCATCGCTAGAGACGAGCTATCGGGTTTAAAAGAAGCGGAAATCCTGGAGGATGGACAGGAAATTATATGGTTAAAGGGTGGTCGCGGCGGACTTGGAAATGCCCGTTTTGCCACGCCCACCAACCAGGCTCCTGAGCATGCACAACCGGGAGAACCTGGGGTGGAAGGCTGGAAAGTACTGGAACTGAAAGTACTTGCCGATGTCGGACTCGTCGGTTTTCCCAATGCTGGTAAATCGACTTTATTATCTGTTATGACTGCTGCTACTCCAAAAATTGCTGACTATGCATTTACAACCCTTGTTCCCCAATTGGGTATGGTAGAGTACAGAGATGGTAAGAGTTTTTGTATCGCCGACCTTCCCGGAATTATTGAAGGGGCTGCTG
>DATHNR010000371.1:0-2048 GCA_035485835.1 Puia sp. | reverse complement strand
ATCATAATCAACCATCAATTGTGTGGCGGACTGCTTTTTGATTTCACCATTCCCCGGAACAAGGATCTCATCACCGGCAACCGCATCACCAGGAAATCCATATCCAATAGAAACGGATGAGATGCCAGGAGCCCGTAATAGCTCCGTTTTAAATAATTCATAATTTTTAAACATGTTATCTCCTCTCATAGGGAAGAACATAATTTCTTCTTTATTAAAACCGAGATCTTTATTATGCAGATAATCTACCTGTTTAAATACAACGATGGCACTTATTATTAATAACACGGATAATGCAAATTGAATGATTACCAGGCTATTTCGCAGCCAGGGTATTTTCCCCGGACTTTGAACCTGTGATATGGAACTCTTTAAAACATTAATGGGTTTAAAGCCTGACAAGACAAGGGCCGGATATAGACCGGCAAGAGTTGCAACGAGTAGAGTTAATATGAATATTAAAGATATTACAATGGGATTCAGGAATAACCCGGATGGTATTTGTTTATTTGTAAACTGATTCAGCCATGGAAGAAAGAATAAAGTTAGGATAATGGCAATGAAAATACTTATAGCAACCAGGAGGAAGCTTTCTCCCATGAATTGCAGTATTAATTGTGAACGGTCCGCACCGATTGTTTTACGAACTCCTACTTCTTTCGCTCTCTGAAGGGATTTAGCCGTAGCAAGATTTACAAAATTAAAACAGGCTATAACCAATATAAAACCTGCGATTATAATCAGCGCATTTACATAAAGAATATTTCCCCGTTCACCTGTGTCAAACTTAAAAGATGAAGAACGCAAATGAATATCATTCAGTGCCTGGAAAAATGGCATGTTGGTATTATTCTTATCCTGGTTGAATGCCTGAGATTTTAATTGAACTATCTTTTGAAATTTCGATTCTAAAAATGACGTGTTTGTTCCGTCCTTAACTTTTACATAACTATAAAACTGTTGCCAGCCCCAGCTATTCATTCGATCAGCCGGAATACCGGCTGCTGCTATCGGGCGCAGATAATCAAATTGTAAATGAAACCATCGGTTCTTCACGAATACTGCTTTTACCTGCAAGGGTTCTTTATCCATGGTTATGGATTTGCCGACAGGATTCTCATTACCGAAGAATCTTTCTGACATTTCCTGAGATATAACAATGGAGCCAGGATCATCCAATGGCCTGCCTGAAGGAGCATATTTAAAGGTCAGAGGGAAAATATCAAAAAAAGTCGGGTCAGCATAAAACCCATTTTCTTCATATAATTTAATTTTCACTGCTTCAACGAGCTTTTTAGAGGGCGCCTGCATTAATACTCTTGTCGTCTTTTCCACCTCCGGAAAATCATTCTGTAAAGTCGTTGTAAAAGCCGGTGGTGAAACCGCCAGGTCATTTGTTCCTTCGTTATTTGAATATTTGTTGTAAATACGAAAGACCCTGTTTCCTTCGGGAATGAATTTATCGAATTGCATTTCATCCCATACAAAAAATCCGATCAAAATACAGGCAGTAAGACCCAGTGTAAGCCCGGCTATATTGATAAGCGAAAAGCCTTTATGCCTGCTGATATTTCTGAAAGCGACAGTTAATAAATTGCGGATCATAGAAATAAACAGTCACCAAGAAAGTGCCAGTTTGCTATTTTACTATTAATCAGTAATTTATTTGATCATGATCTTCTGAATTGTACGATATTGATACAAACAGTGTTCAATTGTGAAATAAGTTTTTTAGTAAGTAAAATGATCTCCTTTATTCATTCCTGTCATTCGTACAAATGCTTCAGCCGCTTTCACTCCAAGTTCACGGCCCCTGAATTCTTCCATGGCAGCATGTCCGCATTGGTAGATACCTGGCGGATCCTGACTTACATGACAATACACGGCTTTTCTTTTCTGCTCCTGGGTATCTGAAATATCTACATAGTCTGTAGGTTTGAATATCATGGTTTGTTCGCCTGTACATACTTCAAAGAAATACAGGTCAAATTTATCTTTCGCTCTTATCCAGCATTGAATGGTGAGCAGGCTGGCAATCTGATGGTCTT